>JACFNR010000007.1:0-5260 GCA_019454765.1 Trueperaceae bacterium
CCCTCCACCGCGGCCTGGCCGGCCGCTTCGCGGGGCGCAGCGTGCTCGTGCTGATCCCGGATCACACGCGGACGGTGCCGCTGCCGCTCCTCTTCCGTGGCGTCATGGAGGCGCTCGACGACGCCCGCTCCGTGACGTTCATGGTGGCGCTCGGCACGCACGTGCCGCTCGACCCGGATCACCTGCTGCGGCTCGTGGGACTCACGCGCGAGAGCAAGGACCGCGATTACCCGCGCGTGCAGGTCGTCAACCACGCCTGGTACGAGGACGGCACCCTGGCCAGCATCGGGACGCTGCCCAAGTCGCGGGTCCAGGAGATCGCGGGTAGCCGTTGGCACCCCACGTTGGGTGGCGACGTCGACGTGCGCCTGAACCGGGCCGCGCTCGAGCACGACGAGGTGCTGATCCTGGGGCCGACGTTCCCGCACGAGGTGGTCGGCTACTCCGGCGGCGCCAAGTACCTCTTCCCGGGGATAAGCGGCTCCGACATGATCAACGTGACCCACTGGCTGGGCGCCCTCGCAGGGGTGCGCGGCACCATCGGGATCAAGGACACGCCGGTGCGGGCGATGATCCACGCCGCCGCCGAGCTGCTCCATACGCCGGTCACGCTGGTGGCGGTGGTGGTGGAGGGAGCGCACCTGGCGGGGTTGTTCGTGGGCGACGTCGTGGCGGCGTGGTCCGCCGCCGCAGACCTGGCCGACGAGCGTCACGTGCGCTGGGTCGACAAGCCTTACGAGCGGATCCTGTCGTGCGCGCCACCCATGTACGAGGAACTGTGGACGGCCGGTAAGGCGATGTACAAGCTCGAGCCGGCGCTGGCCGCGGGCGGCGAGCTGATCATCTACGCGCCGCACCTGAGCGAGGTGAGCGCCGTGCACGGCGAGCACATCCGCGCCATCGGCTATCACGTGCTCGACTACTTCCTGAAGCAGTGGGACCGCTTCGCCGGTTACCCCCTGGGCGTGTTGGCGCACTCCACGCACGTGCGCGGCGACGGGCGCTTCGAGGACGGCGTCGAGTACCCGCGGGCGAAGGTCACGCTGGCCACGCGCTTGTCGCCGGCCGAATGCGAGCAGCTGGCGCTCGGTTACGTCGACCCCGACTCGATCGACCCGGAGGAGTGGGCGGGCCGCGAGGACGAGGGCGTGCTGCTCGTCCGGAAGGCCGGAGAGGTCCTCTACCGGGCCAGGGGCGAGTAGTGGCTCCGGCGGTGGTCGTGATGGGCGTGTCGGGGTCGGGCAAGAGCACCGTCGGGGTCGAGCTGGCGGGTCGCCTCGGGGTGCGGTTCGTCGACGGCGACGACCTCCACCCGGAGGCCAACCGCGCCAAGATGGCGGCGGGGGTGCCGCTGACGGACGATGACAGGTGGCCGTGGCTGGACGGCGTGCGCGACGTCCTGGCCGCGGGGCTGAGTGGGGACGGCGGCGTGGTGGTGGCGTGCAGCGCCCTGCGGCGCGCTTACCGAGACCGGCTGCGGGCGGCGGGCGCGGGCGTGCGCTTCGCTTACCTGCGCGTCGACCGCGCGGACGTGCTGGCGCGCGTGAGCGGGCGGAGCGGGCACTTCTTCCCGCCGGCGCTCGTGGCGTCCCAGTTCGAGACGCTGGAGGAGCCCGACCCGACGGTGGAGCCCGACGTGCTCGTGCCGCCGCCCGGCGGCTCGTCGGCGCAGGTCGACTACCTGGTGGCGGCTCTTCGGGCGGAGCGGCTTCAGGGCGGCTAGGAACGTGGAAGCGGGGCGGGTGGCGTCGTCGCCGGCGCTCCCGCCCCGCTCGCGTCGTCGGTCCGCGCCCGTGGGCACGCGACCGGCGCCGGCCTTACTTCTTCGCCGCGGCCTTCTTGGCGGCGGGCTTCTTGCCGCTGACGGTGTCCTTCAGGCTCTTGCCGGCCTTGAAGGCGGGGTACTGGCTGGCCGGGATCTTGATCTTCTCGGTCGTGCCGGGCTTGACGCCGGTGCGCGCCTTGCGCTTGCGGACCTCGAAGGTGCCGAAGCCCGTGAGCGTGACCTTGCTCCCCTTGGCGATGCTCGAGGTCATGGACGCGAGTAGGGCGTCCATCGTCTCCTTGACGGCCTTCTTGGACTGACCGGTGGCTTCCGCGACCTCCCCGACGAGATCGGCCTTGCTGACGGTCTTGTCTGCCTTCTTGGGTGCTGCTTTGGCTCTTGCCATGAGCGAGCTCCTTTCGTGAACTCGCCGAGAGTATAGAGCATGGGACACGGGAAAAACACGTGCCAGCCCGATAGGCTAGGGAAAAAAGCGCCGGAAGTGGGAAACCACACTTCTTCATGGCCGTCGGGGACGCGAGGTGGTGCCGCGGGGCCGGTCGGGGTGGGGCGGTGGCGCCTCCCCATCGGGGTACGTGACCTGAGATGGGCCGCCGGCGCCGGCACGGGGCGAAAGGCCGTGACCCGGAGGCGCGGCGGGGAATTACCTTGGGGGTATGCCCGCACCCATGCTCGCCGTGTTCCTCATCCTCGCCGGAGCGACGGCGCTGTTCGTGTCGGACAGGGTCCGCCTCGACGTCGTCGCGTTGCTCGTGGTGCTGGCGCTCGCTCTCACCGGGGTGTTGACGCCGCAGCAGGCGCTGGCCGGGTTCGCGGACCCGTTGGTCGTCATGATCGCCGGGCTGTTCGTGGTCGGGTTCGCCATCGTCAACACGGGGCTGGCGTCAGCGGTGGGGCACGCGCTCGGCCGCTTGGCGGGGGATAGCGAGCCGCGCATGATAGCCGCGGTCATGCTGGCCACCGGGCTGCTGTCGGCGTTCATGAGCTCGACCGGCACCGTGGCCGTCATGCTGCCCATCGCGACGGCCATGGCGTGGCGCGCGAAGGTGAGCCCCAGCAAGCTGCTGCTGCCCGCGGCGTTCGCCGCGCTGGTGGGCGGGATGTTGACGCTCATCGCCACGCCTCCCAACCTGGTCGTGTCGGGGGCGCTGGAGGGGGTGGGCCGGGCGCCGTTCGGTTTCTTCGCGTTCACGCCGTTAGGCGTCGCCATGCTGCTGGTCACGGTCCTCTACATGGTCTTCTTGGGGCGCCGCCTCCTGCCCGCGGCGGCGCCGGCCACGCCGGGGGTGGGTGCGGGTGAGGCCGACCTCGTGGAGGTGGCCGAGCGCTACGGCCTTCCGGTGCGGTTGGGCCGCCTCACGTTGGGCGCGGCCTCGCCGCTGGTGGGCGACACGTTGCGGGGGCTGCGGTGGCCGGAGCGCCTCGGCGTGCTGGTGCTGTCGATCGACACGGAGCCGGCGGCCGTGCGGGCCGGCCTCAGGTCGCGACGTCACCTTGGTCGCTCGAAGCGGCTGGGGCCCGACACGCGCCTCAGCGCCGGCGACCGCGTGTTGCTGCAGGGGAGCCGCGAGGCCCTGGAGGCGGTGGCGGGCCTGGCGGAGGCGCCGCTCGAGGAGGTGGGGGCGCTGGGCGACGACCTCGTGCCGGCCAACCTGGGCTTCGCGGAGGTCCTGTTGACGCCGAGGTCGAGTTGGGTCGGTAACAGCCTCGCGACGCTGCGGTTCAGGGAGCGCTTCGGGGTGCAGGTCGTGGCGTTGCAGCGTGGCGGCGAGCGACTGTTGGAGGGGAGCGGCGCGAGTCGCCTCGCCGAGACGCGCCTGCGCTTCGGCGACACCCTGCTCGTGCAGGGTCCGCTGGCGGCCATCGACCGCCTGGACGCCGAGCGGCTCGACGCGGTGGTGCTGAGCGAGACGGGGGGCGAGCGGCCGGCGCCCAAGAGGAGCAGGGCGCCCGTGGCCGTGGCGGTGCTGGCGGCCATGCTGGTGAGCATGTCGGCCGGGTGGCTGGCGCCGGTCGTGGCGGTGCTGGTGGCGGTGCTTGCCCTGGTGCTCACCGGCTGCCTAACGGCCGAGGAGGCATACCGGTCTGTTCAGTGGCAGTCGGTGGTCCTGATCGCCGGGATGTTGCCGCTCGCCACGGCGCTCGAGTCGACCGGCGGCGTCCGGCTGCTGGCGGACGCCGCGGTGGCCGCGTTCGGCGGGTCGGGCTTCCTCGTCCTGCTCGCCGGCACCTACGTGGTGACGGCCGGCCTGGGCCAGGTGATGTCGAACACCGCCACTGCCGTGTTGATGGCGCCCGTGGCGCTGAGCGCCGCCGAGCTGGTTGGCGTGAGCCCGGAGGGCGTCCTGATGATGGTGGCGCTCGCCTCCGCCTCGTCCTTCTGCACCCCCATGTCGACCCCGGTCAACACGCTCGTGGTCGGTCCCGGTCAGTACCGCTTCATGGACTTCGTCCGGGTCGGCCTGCCGTTGCAGGTGTTGATGGGGGTCGTCGGGCTGGTCCTCGTACCGTGGCTGTTCCCTGCCTGACCTCGGCCGGCCGTGGCAACGCCATCTCGTTCCGCCTAGGCGCGGGGCACGAACAGGCTGCCCTCCGTCAGGGGCCCCACCGCCGCGGTCAGGCCGCCCTCCAGCCGACCCGGCGTGTACGCCCCCGCGGCCAGGGCCGTCAGCGCCTCCGCGAAGGAAGCCGTCACGGCCCGCACCGCCCCGGCCGGCTCGTGGACGAACTCGAGCCTGTAGTCGCGCAGGCCAGCGCGCCACCACGTTCGGAGGTGCCGTGCCGCCGTCTGGGCCTCGCCGCTGAAGACCGTGTTGCGGCAGCCGACGTCGGCCATGACGGGGTGCTCCCGGCCGCGGCCGTCGCGCAGCGCCAGGCGGTGCCGCTCGCAGGGGTGACCGCAGTCGCGGAAGTCGCGGCCGCTACTGAGGAAGCGGCTGAACACGCAGTGCTCCGTGTGGAAGACCGGCAGGTGCTGGTAGGCCACCACCTCCAGCGCTCCGCCACCCACCTCGATGGCCAGCGCCGCCACCTGCTCCGCGTTCAGGTCGTGACCCGGCGTCAACGCGGCGAGGCCAAGGGCGAGGTAGGCCCGCGCCGCCTGTGCGTTGGTGGCGTTGAGGCTGAAGTCGCCCACTAGCGCCGGACGCTCGGAGTGCGGCAGTCGCGCCAGGTCGTGGAGCAGTCCGCCGGAGCGAACCACCAGGGTGGCGCCGAGGGAGAGGAGGAACCGCACGACGTTCTGTTCGCTCGGCTTCAGGACCCGCGGCGAGGCGACGCGCACCTCGATGCCCACCGCCTGGGCGCGCTCGACCGACGGGCGCAACCCGTACAGCTCGAGGTAGTCGAGCGTCACGCTGGCGAGCGGCCAGGCGCTTGCGTGGTCCTCGGCGAGCGCCAGTGCCGCGTCCAACTGCTCGGGCGTGCGCACCAGCAGGTGCAGGCGCCCGGCGGCCCCAACGGCCGGCGACGGCC
>JACFNR010000007.1:5360-30222 GCA_019454765.1 Trueperaceae bacterium
CGCGGCGCGCTCCAGCCGCGCGGCCACGAGGTCCTCCACGAGACGACGCCGGAGCCGGTTCAACTCGCTGACGGGCACGAAGGGGGCGCCCGCGACGTCGATCGTCAGCTCCCCCAAGTGGAAGGGCGTGCCGCCCAGCCGCCCGATCTGGCGCGCCAACCGCACCTCGTCGAGGCCGTGCCGCGTGGCCGGTTGCAGTGGGCCGGCGCCTGTTGCCGTCACCACGACCGGACCCCGTGCACCGTCGGCCCGCGCCTTGAGCCTCAGCGGCTCGCCCACCCGTGCCACGGCCAGCACGTCGACCGGCCGCGTGTGGACGGGCGCCGCCGGATCGAGGTACGGCCGCGCCTTGGCGTCGACGGCAGCGTCGTGCGTTCGCCACAGCAGGTCGCCCACGGCCACGCGCCGCAGGTCGGCGCTGCCGCGCAGAAGCGCGACGCGGACGCAGCCCCCCGGCGCGTCCCACACTGCCGCAACGGGGCCACCCTCCTCACGCTCCTCGGGGCTGCGGCGCTGCGCCGCGTCGAAGACCACGCCGTCGCCGGGCTTCGGTCGCGGCGCGGCCTCCTCGCTCCGCACCACCACAGAGTCGCCCCTCACCTCCACGACCGTGCCAAGCAGCACCCCACGGTGCCGCGGCGCGCGGCCGACGACGACCTTCTGGTGGTCGGTGCCCTGGAGGAACCAGGGGCCCAGGCCCCGCGAGTAGACCTGCTCGAGGTCCCGCTCGTCCTCTCTCGTGAGCCGCGAGGCGCGACCCGCCGCCAGGGCGTCGAGCGCCTCCCGGTAGGCCGCCGTGGTGAGCGCCACGTAGTCTGCGCCCTTGTAGCGCCCCTCGATCTTGAGGCACGACACGCCGATCCGCGCGAGGTCGGGCACTTGGTGGAGGGCGTAGAGGTCGCCAGGGGAGAGCAGGTAGCGGTACTCCCCCAGGTCGCGTTCGGTGCCGTCGACGAGCAGCTCGTACGGCAGGCGGCAGGCCTGCGCGCACTGGCCGCGGTTGGCGCTGCGGCCGCCCCATGCCTCGCTCGAGAAGCACTGGCCCGAGTACGACACGCACAGGGCGCCGTGCACGAACACCTCGAGCTCGACGTCCGTGCTCCGTCGGACCTTCGCGATGTCGTCGAGGCTCAGTTCCCGCCCCAGCACCACGCGGCTGCAGCCGAACGAGCGCGCCAGCTCGGCGCCCTGGGCGCTCGTGATCGACATCTGCGT
The DNA here is from genome assembly GCA_019454765.1 of Trueperaceae bacterium. NCBI lineage: Bacteria > Thermotogati > Deinococcota > Deinococci > Trueperales > Trueperaceae > Trueperaceae bacterium. Next base: position 6,576 of record JACFNR010000007.1, read on the forward strand.
CGAGCCGTGCACCTCCACGTCGGGCGCGACCTCGCGCGCCATGGCGGCGGCGGCGACGTCCTGCACGATGACCGCGTCCGCGCCGGCGGCGCCGATGGCCTCGAGCGCGCGCCGGGCGTCGGCGAGCTCCGAGTCGAAGACGAGCGTGTTGAACGTCACGTAGGCGCGCACGGCGCGCGCGTGGAGCTCCATCACCGCGTCGGGCAGCTCCTCCGTGGTGAACCCGACCTTGGAGCGGGCGCTGAAGCGCGAGAGGCCGAAGTAGACGGCGTCCGCGCCCGCCTCGACCGCCGCCCGCAACTGGGGCCAGTGACCGGCGGGGCTCATGAGTTCCGGGATGGGGGCGCGTGCTGGCATGGCGAGGGCGATGCTAGCAGTAGGTGCGGCGGTGGGACGTGGCGGCGGTCGGCCTCGCCGTAAGATGACCCCGTGATCGCCGGCGCCCGCTACGCCCACACCAACCTGGTGGCCCGCGACTGGCGTGCCCTCGCGGACTTCTACGTCCGGCTCTTCGGCTGCGAGTTCGTGCCGCCCGAGCGCGACGACGCTGGCCCCGCCCTCGAGGCCGGCACGGGCGTGCCGGGCGCCGCCATGGCCGGCGTCCACCTGCGCCTGCCGGGGCACGGGCCAGGAGGGCCGACCCTCGAGATCTTCACCTACACGCCGGCGGTCGACGCTATGGCGGCCGTAGTGAACCGGCCCGGGTACGGGCACATCGCCTTCGAGGTTGCCTCGGTGGCGGACGCCCGCGAGCGCGTGCTGAGCGAGGGTGGCCGCGCGGTGGGCGACGTCGTCACGCTCGAGCGGGCCGGTGGCGCCCGGGTGACGTGGTGTTACGTCACCGACCCCGAGGGCAACGTGCTGGAGCTGCAGGCCTGGTCGTGAGCGGGCCCGCCGGCGCGCCGCGCCCGGCCGACCGCGGCCGCCCGAACCTGCGACCTGTTGTAACTTGGGGCCGCGTTGCCCTATAATCTACCTTCTGGCGCGAGGACCGGCCACGCGAGGCGGGTCCAGCGCGAAGGGTGCCCAGCAAGGGCTTGAAAGGGTGCCGTCCTGCGCGGGAGAACCAGGCGCACGAAGTCGGGCACCGGAGGTCTTAAGATGTTCGCAATCGTTGAAGCTGGCGGCAAGCAGTACCGCGTGGCCGAGGGTGACGTGCTCAAGGTCGAGAAGCTCACGGCCGAGCCGGGCGCCACCGTCGAGTTGCCCGTCCTGCTGGTGGGCGGCGAGGCCGTCAAGGTCGGCGCGCCGCACGTGGCCGGCGCCAGCGTGCAGGCCGAGGTCATCGGCCACGGCCGCGGCGACAAGATCCACATCTACAAGTTCAAGGCCAAGGCCAACTACCGCCGCCACATCGGCCACAGGCAAGAGTTCACCAGCGTGCGGATCACGAGCATCCGCGGCTGAGGCGACGAGGAGAGGGTCGACATGGCTCATAAGAAGGGCGTAGGCAGCACCCGCAACGGGCGCGACTCGAACTCGCAGCGGCTCGGCGTCAAGCGCTTCGACGGGCAGACCGTCCTGGCCGGCAACATCCTCGTGCGGCAGCGCGGCACGCGCTTCAAGCCGGGCAGGAACGTCGGCCTCGGCTCCGACTTCACGCTGTTCGCCCTGCGCGACGGCGTGGTTCGCTTCGACGACAAGGGCGCGAAGGGTCGTTTCGTCAGCATCGATGCCGCCCCCGCGGCCGTGTCGGCCGACTGACGGGACCTTCGCGCGACGACCCCGCCGGCCGCGTGCCTCGGTCGGTGAGGCGCTGTACCTGACGCGGCTCCGAGCGGAGCCGCGTTCTCTTTAGGGCGAATACGACATGGCTTTCCGAGACGTGCTCGACATCCAGGTGCAAGGGGGCAAGGGCGGCGACGGCGGCCTCTCCTTCATGCGCCTCAAGTACATCCCGAAGGGGGGCCCCGACGGCGGCCACGGCGGCCGGGGCGGCTCCGTGTACCTCCGCGCCATCGACGACCTCACGTCGCTCGACAAGCTGGTCGGTCGGGCGCAGTACCGCGCGCCCGTCGGGAAGCAGGGCGAGGGCAAGAACAAGGCAGGGCCCGGCGGCGACGACGTGTACGTCGAGGTGCCGGTTGGCACCATCGCCACGGACCTCGAGACGGGAGAGGTCGTGGCCGACCTCGTGGAGGTCGGCCAGACCGCCATCGTCGCGGCCGGCGGGTCAGGCGGCCGCGGCAACGCCACCTTCGCCACCTCCACCAGGCGGGCGCCGCGCTTCGCTGAGAAGGGCACGCCCGGCGAGGCGCGAAGGCTGCGCCTGGAACTGCGCACCATCGCCGACGTCGGCCTCGTGGGCTACCCGAACGCCGGCAAGTCGAGCCTGCTCGCGGCCCTCTCGAACTCCAGGCCGGCGATCGCCTCCTACCCGTTCACGACCCTCAGTCCCAACCTCGGGGTGGTCGAGCTGGAGCTGGAGCGCTTCACCATGGCCGACATCCCGGGCATCATTGAGGACGCTCACAAGGGGAAGGGGCTGGGGCTCGAGTTCCTGCGCCACATCTCGAGGACCCGGCTCCTCGTCTACGTGCTCGACGTCTCGGACGAGCCGAAGGCGACGTTCGACGCCCTTCGTTTCGAACTCGGCGAGTACGACCCGGAGCTGCTCGACCGCCCGGCGCTGGTACTGCTCAACAAGATGGACCTGGTGGACGCCGCCGAGCTGGCCGACCGGGAGCGCGAGCTGAGCGGCGAGGGCCTGCCGGTCGCGTGCGTGTCGGCGCTGGAGGGTCGGGGCGCCGACGCCCTCAAGGCCACCCTGTTCGCGCTCCTGCCGCCGCGGCCGAAGCCGGTCGCGGCGACGGGTCCGCGCCGGGTCAGTCACGAGCCGATAGAGGTGAGGCGCGACATGGCGGGCACCGGTTGGGTGGTGACCGGCAGCGAGCTCGAGGACGTCGTGGCGCGCTTCGACGCCGCCAACCCGGAGGCCGTCAGCTACCTGCAACACCACTTCAAGAGCTTCGGGGTCAACCAGTTGTTGAAGCGCGCCGGGGCCGCTTCCGGCGAGGAGGTGCAGATCGGGGCGGCGGTCTTCGAGTACTTCGACGACACCGCCGCCGAGACGAGCAGCCCGACCCAGACGGACGCGGAGCGTGCGGGCCGGCGTTACCTGGAGGAGACTCGGGCACGGGAGGCCGGCGCCGGCGCCGATGAGGAAGAAGGCCTGGGGGCGAGCGACGCCGCCGTCGACGCAGGACGACCCGCCGCCCGGACGGCTGCCGAGGAGGGGGCGGCCGGAACCGAGGACGACGGGTGAGGAGCGCGGGGCCGTGCTAACTTCTCCTCACGCCGCACCCTCGCGGCGCCCGCGCGGCCGGCGGCAGCCAAGGTGCGCAGGGCGCACGCCGCGGCGAAGGTGACGGAACGAGGCGGGCCGATCTGAACCCGAGCGAGCAGGACGAGACCATGACAGGGGCCGAGCAGGGGTCGGTGGCGGCGGCTCGCGCCACGCCCGACCTCGAGACGTACCGCCGCCGCGTGCGCGAGCTCGTCACGGCGGCGCGGATGGGCCACATCGAGAGGGTGACGGAGACGGCGGTGGCCATCGCCAGGGCTAATGGCCTCGATGAACGCCTGCAGCACCAGGTCGAGCTCGCCGCGGTCCTGCACGACGCCGCGCGCGACCTGCCCGACGACGAGCTCGTGCGCCTCGGGGCCCCTGCGGACGAGCTCGAACGCCGCCACCCGCTCACGCTCCACGGCCGCGCCGCCAGGAGCCTGGCGGCCACATGGGGCGTGACGGACGAGGCGGTGCTCGGCGCCATCGAGGGCCACGTGTTCGGGGTGCCGCCCACCGACGCCGTGGGCATGTGCGTCTACGTCGCCGACGTCTGCGAGCCGGGACGCGGCGTCAACGACGACCTCAGGGAGCTGGCCATGCACGACCTCCTCGCGGCCTACAGGCGCGCGGTGGTCACCAAGGTCCGTTACCTCGAGGCCGCCGGCAAGCCCGTGCACCCGGGCACGCTCGCGGTCTACCGCAGGCTGTTCGGGGAGGAGGCCCGGTGACGCGCCGCGGCGCCAGGTTGGTGGCGCTCCTGGGCATCGTCGTCGCACTCACCGGCCTCGCGGGCTACTGGCTCACCCGCGACGTGGACCGCAAGACGCTCGGCGAGGACCAACGCCGCCTGCTGGGCCTCGCCGCCGACGAGTTCCACGTCAGCTTCGTGGTGGCCGGTCGCGACATCGTGTATGGTGACGCCCCCTCCACCCCGATATACGACCGTGACGGGACGATCGTCGCCTGGGACTTCCGCGGCTACCGCGGGACCGACGGCACGAACACCGACACCATCCTCTACGTCGACATCCAGGGCGACGACATCTCGGTGATCGCGATCCCGCGCGACCTGCTGGTGAGCGAGCGGCGGAAGATCAACGAGGTCTACGCGCGCGGTGGCGCGGAGGGACTCCTGAAGCAGGTCGAGGCCGTCCTCGGCGTGCCCATCGACTACTACGTCATCATCAAGCTCGACATCTTCCAGAACCTGGTCGACGCGCTCGGCGGGGTGCGGGTCGACGTCCCTTACCCGATGGATTACGACGACAACGCCGGCCGGCTCCACATCCACTTCAAGGCCGGGCCGCAGCTCATGGACGGCAAGGCCGCCAGCGATTTCGTGCGTTACCGACACTCACTGCGGGGCGACATCGACAGGCTAGACAACGTCAAGCGGCTCGCCTACGCCATGCTCCAGCGCGTCAAGGAGCTCAACGTGCGGGCCGTCACGAAGCTGCCCGAACTGGCCGACACGTTCTTCGAGGACGTGGAGACGAACGTGAGTCCGGCCCTCGCCCGCGAGATGGCGCTCCGCGTCGGCGCCCTCGAGCTGACCACCACCGCGACCCTGCCCAACCAGGAGAGCGAGACGGTGCGGGGTGCCGTCACCTACGACCCCGCCACCGTCAACGCCTTCATGGCCGCAACGTTCGGTGGCCAGGCGCGCGAGTTCGTGAAGACGCCCGACCTCACGCTGCTGATAACGGATCATAGCGGCGTGCCCGGAGCGCTCGACTGGTACCGCGACAACCTGGTCGCGCTCGGGGTGCAGCCCGACAACCTGATCGTGCGTTCCGGCGAGGTCGACCCCACCCCCACTCGACTGCTGGCCACCCTCGACACCTGGAACGACGCGGACTACTTCGCCTCGCTGCTCAACGTCGGCAAGCAGCAGGTCGATCGCTTCGACCCTGTCCAGCGCCGGGCCGTGAAGCTCGAGCTCGTGTTGGGCAACGACGCCCTGACCCGGAGTGCCCACCGCGCCGATGAGGCCGTGGCGTTCGCCGGGCAGACCGAATGAACCCGGCGAGAGACGCCACTAGGAGCATGCCTTGAGTAGTGATGGAAAGGAAAGTCCCGCGCCGCGCCCCGCGCGCCGGCACGCCGCGCTTCCGGAGGGGGTGCAGTGCGTCGTCGACGCCCTGGACGACAAGCGCGCCGTCGACGTCGTGGTGCTCGACCTTCGCGACGTGTCGGACTCGCTCGACTGCTTCGTCGTCGCCACGGGCGAATCCAGCCTGCAGCTCAAGGCGCTGGAGGAGTCCGTACATGCGCGCCAGAAGGCCGAGGGGCGGCTTCCCCGCGGGGTCGAGGGCCCGTCCGACCGCTGGGTGCTGCTCGACTACGGGCCGGTGGTCGTGCACCTCATGAGCCCCGAGGCTCGCGACTTCTACGACCTCGAGGGGCTGTGGGCCGACGCTGAGCGCGTCGAGGTGACCCCGAACTGATGCGGGCACCCCGCGACCAGGGCGGGACCGCCGGTCCCACCGCGCCCGCGCCCACGGCGCGGCATTGGGCGGAGGCGCTCGCGCGGCGCTACCTGGAGGAGCTGGGCTTCACGCACCTCGCGAGCAACTACCGCTTGCGGGGCGGCGAACTCGACCTGGTCATGCAGGACGGCGCCACAGTCGTGGTGGTCGAGGTGAAGCAACGCAAGGACGCGCGCCACGGCCACCCCGCCGAGGCGCTGAGGCGACCCCAGTTGACGCGGCTGCGCCGCACGGCCGAGCACTTCACGGCGGTCGCGCTCGGCAGGCCGGACGCCGCCGTCCGGCTCGACCTCGTCACGGTCGTGGGAGGCGAGGACTCGCACCGGCTGGAGCACCGACCCGGCGTGAGCTGGGGCCGGGGAGCGGACGCCTGATGGCGTCGCCTGGCGCCGTTACGGACGGTGACCGGGGCGCGGCGCCCTACCTGCGCGTCAAGGTGTGCGGCATCACGCGGCCCGAAGACGCGCTGGCGGCGGAGGGCGCGGGGGTCGACGCCATCGGGCTGATCTTCGCCCCGGGCTCGAAGCGGCGGGTGAGCGCCGAACGGGCCGCCGAGGTGGTGGCCGTCCTCGGCCCCTTCGCCACGCGCGTCGGGGTGTTCGTCGACGCCGACGCCGCCGAGGTGCTCGACCTGGTGCGGGCCTTGCGACTCGACGCCGTTCAGCTGCACGGCAGCGAGACGCCGGAGTACGCGCGCCGGCTGACGAGCGAGGTGCGCGTGGTGCGGGCGCTGAGGTTCGCGCCGGGGCTGACCCCCGACGACGTCGCCACCTACCCCGCCGACGCCTTCCTGCTCGACTCCCCCCGCCCCGGTTCGGGCGTGCCGTTCGCGTGGGCGGACGCGTGGGCGTGGCGCGGCTTCGCCAGGTTGATACTGGCGGGCGGACTCGACCCGAGCAACGTCGCGCAGGCGGTCGCGACGCTGCGGCCGTACGCCGTCGACGTCGCCAGCGGGGTGGAGTCGCGCCCCGGCGTCAAGGACGGCGCCGCCATCTCGGCGTTCGTCGCCGCGGCGCGGGGGGCCGCGGACGATCGGTTCCCGGTCGGTCCCTGGCCGACGCCCGGCCAGTGGTCGGACCGCTGAGCGCCCGGTGGGCGCATCCGGCCGTTGACATCGGCCTAACCCGGTTATCCACAATCGACCCGAGTTCTCCACAGCATTGTGGAGAAGCGCCGGGCGGCTCGCGCCGCTTGTCGCGGCCGCCCGTTGGCAGCGGCACGTTCTCCGGATGTGCGTGCTGGACGGCATCTCTCTAGGGAGCCCTCGAGCGGCCACGCTCATACCAGTCGGGAGCCGCGACTGTCAAGCGCCGCCCGTTATCCACAGTCCTTGCCCTCTTCTCCACATGCTGGGTGGCGGCCCTGGGCACATGGCGCGACGGCGCAGGACGCGGCGCTAGCCCGAGTGAACGTCGTGGCGGCCCCGTGCACATGGCGCGACGCCCGCGATGTACGCTTGAGGCACGTTCACGCTCAAGCAGCACGCCGGGCCCCGGGAGGTCAACGTGAAGACGGTAACCATCAGCGACGCGCGCCGCTTCTCGCTCGACGGAGTGGAGCGGCGCCCGCTCATCGAACAGGGCGACATCACGGTGGATCTGGTGTGCTTCGAGGCAGGCCAGCGCGAGGACGTGCCGGGCCCCGGCGCAAGCATCGTCTACCAGGTGCTGGAGGGCGAGGCGCTCGTGCGCTTCGGTGGCGAGACGCACCGGCTCGGCAAGGGCAAGCTCATGACGTTGGGCGCCGGCGAGGAACACGCCCTCGAGAACGCGGGCGGCGGCCTGCTGGTGGTGCTCGCGACCAGCGCGCGGTGAGCGCGGCCCGCCGCCGCCCTCCGGGCGAGCTCGCGCGGCTCGAGTCCGGCGTGCCGCTGGAGAGCCGGCGCGAGGCGCCCTTCCACCCGAACCGGCAGGCGTGGGGCGCCTTGGCCGCGCGCCTCGTCGCCGAGCGCGCCGCCATCTGGGAAGGGGGCGGGGCGGCGGCGGTCGAGCGTCAACACGGCAAGGGGCGGCTGACCGCACGGGAACGCGTGGCGGCGCTCCTCGACGGGGGCGCACCCTTCGACGAGCTCATGACCTTCGCGGGGGAGGGGATGTACGAGGCGGAGGGCGGCGCCGCCGCCGGCGGGGTCGTCACCGGCATCGGCCGGGTGGCCGGCCAGCCGTGGATGATCGTCGCCAACGACGCCACGGTGAAGGCGGGCGCGTTCTTCCCGATAACGGCCAAGAAGGTCATCAGGGCGCAGACGATCGCCTTCGAGAACCGGATCCCCACCATCTACCTCGTGGATTCGGCGGGCGTCTACCTCCCGATGCAGGACGAGATCTTCCCGGACCAGGACGACTTCGGGCGCGTCTTCTACCTCAACGCTCGCATGAGCGCCATGGGCATCCCGCAGTTGGCCGCCATAATGGGCAACTGCGTCGCCGGCGGCGCCTACCTTCCGGTCATGTGCGACACGCTGGTGATGACGGAGGGTTCGGGCCTCTACCTGGCCGGGCCGGCCCTCGTGCGCGCCGCCATCGGCCAGGTGGCCACCAGCGAGGAGCTGGGTGGCGCCGCCATGCACGCCGAGCTGTCGGGAACGGTCGATTTCAAGGAGCCCGACGACGAGCACGCCATCTCGCGCCTAAGGCGGCTGGCCGCCACCTACTCGGAGCGGCCGCGCGCCGCCTGGGCCAGGAGCCGCCGGGAGGTCGTCGAGCCCGGCGCCGCCCCTGACGACCTGCACGGCATCCTGCCGACGGACGGCGGCACGCAGCCGTACGACGTCCGCCACGTGTTAGCCCGGCTGCTCGACGGCTCCGAACTCGACGAGTACAAGCGCGACTACGGTCAGACGCTGGTCACGGGTTGGGGCCGGCTCGGCGGCTACCCGGTCGGTGTGGTCGCGAACCAGAAGGTCGTGGTCAAGCGCGGCGGCCGGCTCCAGGTCGGGGGCGTCATCTACGCCGACGCGGCCGACAAGGCAGCGCGCTTCGTCCTCGACTGCAACCAGGCGGGCGTGCCCATACTCTTCCTGCACGACGTGAACGGCTTCATGGTGGGCCGCGAGAGCGAGGAAGAGGGCATCATCCGGCGCGGCGCCAAGCTCGTCAGCGCCGTGAGCAACAGCGTCGTCCCCCGCATCACCGTCATACTGGGCGGCTCCTACGGCGCAGGCCATTACGCCATGAGCGGCAAGGCTTACGCGCCGCGCTTCATCTTCGCGCTCCCCAGCGCGCGCTTCAGCGTCATGGGCGGTCACCAGGCCGCGAAGACCATCCTCGACATCCAGGCCGCCACGCTCGAGCGTCGGGGGGAGAAGGTCGATGACGAGGCGCTCGCCCAGCTTCACGCCAGCATCGCGGCGGACTACGACGCCGCCCTCGACATCCGCTACGGCGCCGCCAGGCTGTGGGTCGACGAGGTGATCCTCCCGTCCGAGCTGCGCGCCAGGCTCGTGCGGGCGCTCGAAGCGTGCGCCCTCGACTCCGACCCGGGACCCATGCGGCTCGGGGTGTTCCAGACCTGACCCCCGCGCGGGGCCGGCCAAGCGAGGGTGGGCGCGCGCCTAGGGGGCCCCTGGCAGGGGCCGCGTCGGCGCTACACTGCCACCGATGACCTTCGCAGTACCGCAGGCGTTTTGGCTGCTAGCCCTCCTCCCGACCGTGGTCGCCCTGCACTTCCTGCGGGCACGGCGCCGGCGGCGGGACGTGGCCGGGTTGTTCCTTTGGCGCCGGGCCCACGCCCACGTGGCGCGGAAGAGGCGCTACTCGCCCACCTGGCTGCTGGCCCTCCAGCTGTTGTTCGTGGCCGCCGCCGCCGTGGCGATGGCGGGTCCCCGCCTCGCACGGCCTGACGGCGGCTCCGTAGTGCTGGTGCTCGACGCGTCGGCCAGCATGGCCGCGCGCTCCGGTGGTGGCACGCGCCTCGACCTGGCGGTGGCGGCGGCGCGCGATCGGCTAGAGGGTCGGTCCAGGGTGGCGCTGGTCCGGGCCGGCGCGGCGCCGCGCCTGCTCGCGCCCCTCGACGCCACCCGCGCCGATCTCTTGGCCGCACTGAGCGAGGTGCGCGCGTTCGACGCCCGCGAGGACCTGCTCGGCGCCGTCGATCTCGGCCGCAGCCTCCTCCCTGGCGCGCCCGTGGTCGTGTTCACGGACCACCGGGCCGAGCTGGGCCGCGCCGAGGTGGTGGTCGTCGGTGAGGCCGTCGACAACCTCGGCATCAGCGCCTTCGACGTGGGCGTGGGTCAGGCGTTCGTGGCCGTCGTCGCCAGCGGGTCGCGGCCGGCGGAGGCCGTCGTAGGACTGTTCGACGCCGGCAAGGAGGTGGCGCGCACCACGGTCCTCGTTCCCGCCGGCGGCAGCGGTAGCGCCACCTTCCCGCTGCTCGACGAGCTCGGCGGCCCCACGGGAGTGCTCGAGGCGCGCATCTTGGCGCCGGGGCCGGACGCGCTCGACCTCGACGACCGCGCCTTCGCCGGACGCCGAGAGCTGGCGGTCGTCACCGACGACCTCTACGCCCCGCTCGTGCGGGCGTTGCAGGCGGCGCCCGGCGTGGCGCTGTACGGCGCCGCGGACGCCACCCGCCGCGTGGCCGATCTGCGCGTGGTCACGCGCGCCTTGGATGATGGCGACGTCGACTCCCTACCAGCCGGCGATTACCTCCTGTTCCAGCCGCCCGCGCGCGCTCCCGAGTACCACGTCGTGCGAGATCAGGACCGCGTGGCTCCCCTCATGCGCTTCGTCGAGCTGGAGTCCGCCGTCGTGGGCCTCGACCCGGCCCGTGAAGGGTGGCGCGACCTGGACGGTTGGCAGGTGTTGGCGCGCGCGGAAGACCTCACCCCGCTCTTGCGCCTTCGCCGCACGCCCTCCGGCTCCGTCCTGCAGTTCGCGTTCCATCCGAGCCAATCCGACCTGGTGCTGCGCCCGGCCTTCCCGGCCCTGCTGGCGAACTGGCTCGCCCTGCTGGGCGAGACGCCGCGCCTGTCGCTGGGCGACACCCTGCCCGGTTGGACCGGGCCGGCGCGCGCGCCCGGTGTCTACGACCTCGCCACCGGGAACCGAGTGACCGACGCCGGACAGGTTGCGCCGGGCGAGGGCGCGCAGGGCGAGGGCGCGCCTGGCGGCGGTGCGCCCGGGAGCCGCGGGGCCGCGCGGGGCGCCACCGGCGGCCCGGCGCCCGCGCTCCGCTCCGAGCCGGTGGCGCTGGCGTCGCTCCTCTCCGCGCCCGAGAGCAGCCTGGGCGGCCCGGCCCCCACCCAACCGGGCGAGGGCCGACCGCGGGCCGCGGCTAGCCCCGCCGCGGCCGCCGCAGGCGGTACGGCGGAGGGCCTCGCCGGCAACTCGCTCACACCGCTCGCCCTGGCCCTGCTGAGCTTGGCGGGCCTCGCCCTGATCGTCGAGTGGTGGCTGTACGCCTGGCGGCGCGGCGGCGGGTTGGTAGGCTGGCGTTCGTGACGAGGATCGACTTCGGACTGCCTTTCGTCACGCTGCTGATACTCTGCGCCGGGCTCTTCACGCTCAACAGCGCCGCCCCCAGTGGCGAGTTCATGCGCCAGGTCGCGTTCCTCGGCGCCGGGGCGGTGGTAGTCGGCGCCACGGCGTGGGCGGGGAAGAACAGGGTGGTGCGCCTGACCCCGTACCTCTACGGCGCCAGCCTGGCGCTGCTGGTGCTCACCTACTTCATGGGCACGGAGGTGAACGGCGCCAAGTCGTGGCTGTACCTGGGCCCGCTACCCGGCTTCCAGCCGTCGGAGCTGGCCAAGCTCGCCCTGATCCTCACGCTGGCGGTGACCCTCCACGAACGACCGATCAGGCGCCTGGTCGACTACCTGCGGGTCGCGCTCGTGGCCTTGCCCCCCATCGGGTTGGTGCTGGTCGAGCCCGACCTCGGGAGCGCGCTGGTGCTCGTGGCCATCACGGCAGGGGTAGTGCTCGTGCGCGGGGTCCCGTGGCGCCACCTCGTCCTGATCGTGCTGCTCGTGGGGGTGGCAGTGCCCACGGTGGTGCTACCCAACCTCAAGCCTCACCAGGTCGAGCGCCTCGTGTCGTTCGTCGACCCGTACCGCGACCCGCAAGGCACCGGCTACCAGGTCATCCAGTCGACCATCGCCGTCGGCTCCGGCGGGCTGCTCGGCAAGGGGTACAAGGCGGGCACGCAGTCGCAGCTCGGCTTCATCCCGTTCAGGCAGACCGACTTCATCTTCCCGGTGCTGGCGGAGGAGGGAGGCTTCGTGGCTTCGGTGGCCCTGCTGCTCCTCTACGGTCTCCTGTTCTGGCGCATGCTCGCCATGGCGGCGGAGTGTCCGTTCGAGCGCGACCAGCTCCTCATCACCGGCGTGGTCGTGCTCGTGGGTTTCCAGGTGCTCGTCAACATCGGCGTCACGTTGGGCGTCGCGCCGGTGACCGGCATCACGTTGCCGCTCGTCTCCTACGGTGGCACGAGCCTGGTCAGCACCCTGACGGCCCTCGCCCTAACGTGGGTGGTGTACCGGGACCGTTACGCGGAGTGGTGAGGCGCGGCCCCGCTACCCTGCGCGGCCGCGGGTTCTGATAACTTCGCGGGCATGGAGACCGACAAGCGAGTGACCACACCCGGCGCGGCGGAAGAGGGTGGCAGCCCCGAGTTGCGGCAGCAGGTCCTGGACGCCCTCAAGGTCGTGCACGATCCCGAGATCCCCATCAACATCGTCGACCTGGGCCTCGTCTACGATCTAGACATCGACGGGGCCGGCAACGTCAGCATCGAGATGACGTTGACGAGCATGGGGTGTCCCGTGCAAGACCTCATCCAGGCCGACGCCGAGATGGCCGCCATGAAGGTCGACGGCGTCAACTCGGTCAGCGTCGAGTTCGTGTGGTCGCCGCCGTGGAGCACGGCCAAGATGACCGACGACGGCAAGAAGCAGATGCGCATGTTCGGCTTCAACGTCTGAGTCACTTGGTCCGCGCCCCGGCGGCCCACGGCCGGCGCGGTCCCGCGGCGGCCTGACCGGTAGACTTGCGCATGCGGTTCTGGGTGCAGAAGCGTGAGGAGGACCCCCGCGGCCGTCAGTGGGAGGCGGTGGCGGCCGAGCTCGGGTTCGCGCCGGCGCCCGACCTCGCGGAGCGGCTGACCGAGCAGTTCGACCTCGGCGGCGGCCAGCTGGCGCCCATCTACCGGCGCGCAGACGACGGCCCGCCGCAGATCGTCGCGTTCGAGCACGTCGTGACGCGCGCAGGCCCGTTGGGCCGCGTGGTGACGTGGCGCACGGGCGTGGTCGTCCGGGCGCAGGAACCGCACGCGCCGGTGCCGCTCCGCGCCAGCGCCAAGCGCCACGTCGTCCTCGAGGGGCTCACGGCCGGTCGTTCCGGCGCGGAGCGCCTCGACTGTTCGGAGGATCCGAGCTTCGACGCTACCGTCAGCGTCTTCGCGCGCGAGGGCCTTGAGGCGGGGCCGCTCCTGACGGCGCCCGTGCGGTCGGCGCTCAGGCGGCTCCTGTCCAGCACGGACGAGGAGCTGTCGCGCGGGTCGCGGGGGGCGAGGGAGCGGATCCCGCGCCACGGGACCGGTCCGGCGCCGAGCGTGGCCATCGGGCCGCGCAACCTCTACCTGCTCCTCGAGGGGGAGAACCCGTTCCCCCTCCAGGCGCTGGGCGGCGCGATCGTCGACCTGCTCAGCCTGCAGGCGGCGTTGACGGCGGCCACCAGGCGCGGCGGCGCCCGCTGAACGACCCGCGGACGACGTCAATCTCGGTGGTACGGGTGGCCGGCGCGCACGGTCTCCGCCCGGTAGAGCTGTTCCAGTAGCACGAGCCTCGCCAGGTCGTGGGGCAGCGTCAGGGGCGAGAGGCTCCACGCCTCGTCCACGGCGCCGCGCAGCGCCTCGCCGTGGCCCTCCGCGCCTCCGATCAGCAGGGTGAGCATGCTCACGCCGCGGCCCTCCAGGCGACTCAGGTGGTCGGCCAGCGCGGCGGTGGTGAAGGCGCTCCCGCGCTCGTCGAGTACGACGCCGCGCCCATGCACCTGCGCCAGGAGAGCCCTGCCCTCCAGCTCGCGCGACTCGACGGCGCTGCGCGCGCTGGCGTCCTTCACCTCCACGACCTCGCAGGCGGCGAGGTGGGAGAGACGTGCCAGGAAGTGCCGGCAGCCGTCTCGGTAGAAGGCCTCCTTCAGCTTCCCGACGGCGACGACCCTGTAACGCACCGGTGCTCAGCCGTCGCCGGTGCGGGCAGGAGAGGCGGGGTCGATGGGCTCCGCGACCGCCCCGCCCGGGCCCTCCTCCGTGAGCACGGCCAGCTTGCCGCGGAGCTCCGCCTGGCGCGAGGGCCTCAGGCCGCTCGCGGCGAGGGCGGCGGCGAGCCGGTCCGGGTCGATGGCGGCCCGCACGATCTCGAGTTCGGAGCGGGAGAACGCTCGGCCGGCCAGCTCGTGCTCCTCGAAGGCGGCGTAGGCGAGGGGCGCCACGGCGCGCGCGGCGCGCGCCATGACGTCGCCGTAGACGCGGATCTCGTACTGGGCGTGCCAATCGAGCCGCAGCCGCAGGAAGTGGAACAGGTTGTTGAGGTCTATCTGCCAGTACATCTCCGTGTAGAGGCTCAAGGGGAGGTTGACGCGCGCCAGCTCGCGCGCGATGTCGTCCTCGAGCAGGCCCTCGTACTCCCCGTACGTCCGCCGCTGCCCCTCGCTCAGGACGGCGACGACGCGGTCTCTTAGGTCGGCGGGCACGTCCCGCGCGTCGCCGCCCTGCTTGTTGCGCTTGTCCTGGAGCCTGACCTCGGCCGGGCGCGGGACGTAGAACTCGTCCTTCATCACCGAGTAGCGGCCGCTGATCTCGTTCAGGCGGGCCGTGCGGTGGCGCACCCACTGCCGGGCCACGAATATGGGCATCTTGACGTGGAAGGTGAGTATCACCTGCTCGAACGGGCTGGTGTGGCGGTTGCGCAGCAGGTAGTCGATCAGGGCGCCGTCCTCGCGCACGGTCCTGGTGCCCTCGCCGTAAGACACGCGGGCGGCCTGGACGATGCGGGCGTCGCCGCCCAGGTAGTCGACCAGCCTCACGAAGCCGTGGTCGAGGACGGGGACCTCGACGTCGAGGAGCGCGTCCGCTGCGGGCACCGAGATCCGAGCCATGGGGAGGAGGATAGCAGGGCCCGGCCACGGGGTCCCGTTCTCATTAGAACGGCATGAGTGACGGGGTTCACGTGGGGCAGATTTGCCCGTCTGCAAGCAGAGTATCGCTTCTCACCCAGGATTCATGCGCCTTGACATCCCCGCGCGGAACGTGGTCTAATCCCCTTGGACCTGTGTCGTCCGTGGCCGCATGGGAAGGAGGTGCTACCTTTTGAACCGGCCAGGGAAGCGCAGGAACCCAGTGTACGACGCGGTTCCCAGACGCCAAACCGAAGAGGAAACTCGGACACTCTCGGCGAAGGTGCCTCTGGGCCATGAAGTGCGCTGCGAAAGGCAGACTTCACAGAGTTCAAGGGGTATCAACACATGAAGAAGCTACTCATCACGCTCCTGGCGGCGGCCTTCGCCAGCGGAGCCTTCGCTCAGTCGACGTTCCCGGACATCCCGGCGAACCACTGGGCCGGCGACGCTGTCGACCGCATCGCCGACCTCGGCATCGTCATCGGCTTCCCCGACGGCACCTTCCGCGGCAACGAAGCCTTCACTCGTTACCAGGCCGCCCTCGTGGTCAGCCGCTTGCTCGACGTTATCAACGACAACGTCAACTCGGCCCTAGCGCTCACGCAGGCCGACGTCGACTCGCTGCGTAACGCCGTGCAGGAACTCGCTTCCGACGTGGCCGCCCAGGGCGTGCGGCTGTCCGCCGCCGAGAGCGCCATCGCCGGCCTCTCCGACGACGTGACCGCCAACACCGCTCGCATCGACGACCTCGAAGCCGCCGTCGCGGCCGGAACGGGCAACGTCGACCCGGCGGTCCTCCGCGATCTGCAGAACCAGATCGCCTCGCAGCGTGTCGCCCTCGACACGGCCCAGGCCCAGGCCGAAGCCGCTGCCGCGCGCGCCGACGCCGCCTACAGCCTGGCCAACCAGGCCAACACCCTCGGCCGCCAGAACGCCGACGACATCGCCGCCATCAACCGCGTCCTTCAGCTTCTCCAGGCTGACGTCGCCGGTCTGAAGAGCAGCGCCGGCGCAGCTCCCGCGGCCCCCACCGTCGACCTCGCGCCCCTCCAGTCGGCCATCGAGCGCAACCGCTCCGATATCGCCAACATCCGCGAGTTCGTCATCCTCCTCCGCAGCAGCCAGGTCGCCCTCCGCGACCGCGTCTCCGCGCTGGAGGCCTCCGACGCCGCCCAGAACGCCGCCATCGCCGACCTCCAGGGTCGCGTCACGGCGCTCGAAGAGAACCCGCTCGGGATCTCGGGCAGCATCTCGGTCAAGTACTTCGTCGGCCGCGTCATCGGTGACGCCTTCGACGTCGACCGCGCCTACGGCCTCAACGCCGACCGCAGCATGGGAGCCTCCGTGTTCTCCTCCGGCGCCACCGAACTCGATGGCGACAAGAAGGGCAGCAAGGGCTACCAGACTGGCGTCGGCGAAGTGGCGCAGGACCGCGCCGACATCCAGCACAAGCCGGGCAACGCCACGGCCACGCTGAGCCTCACCTTCGCGACCACCTTCGGCTTCGACGGTCAGGGCAGCCCCAACAAGCTCAACAGCTTCAGTGGCGTGCTCAGCATCGCGATGGACGACCTGTCGATCACCGCGCCGCTGCCCGCCGGTGGCCAGGCGCTCCCCTGGTTCGAGGTCCGCAAGTTCATGACGACCTTCGAGCCCATCGGCGCCACGCCGCTCACCTTCTCGTTCGGCACGAACGTCGAGACGAGCTTCACGCCGTACGTCGTCGGCACCGATGATCCTGGCTTCGTGGCCACGATCGGCGCCCCCGACTTCCTGGCGTTCCTCGACCCGGGCATCACCGCCGTGTACGTCAGCCGTAACGACAGCACCGACCCGAACTTCAACCAGGAGTGGTACGGCAACTACCTGCGCGGCCTCCGCGTCACGGTCAGCCCGCTCGACGGCCTGACCCTGGGCGGCAGCTTCGCGCAGTACGCCGAGCGCGCCGGCGACAAGGACGACTACCTCGCCGACAACGCCCAGCTCACGGTCTGGGGCGTCGACGGTAGCCTCGCCCTCAGCATCTTCGACCTCGGGTTCGAGTGGGCCAACGGCTCCGGTGGCGCGACCGCCGAGTCCGTGCTCTACGCCACGCTCGACGTCGACACCTCCGGCCTGCCGATCCTCTCGAGCCTCGGCGCCAACTACCGCAACATCAGCGACCAGTGGACGGCCAACGGCTACGACCTCGGTGCCGACGCCAGCGCCTTCCCCTTCGCTGAGGACCAGAACGGCTTCGGCGTGAACGCCGGCCTCAGCCTGTTCATCGTCGACCTCGACGCGTACTTCGACTCGTACGGCGTCGCCAGCGGCGACAGCGTCATGGCCTTCGGCGTCGACGCCACCGCCAACCTGTTCGCGGGCTTCAGCCTCGGCGGCTGGTACCACCAGGCCTCCGTCAACGGCACCACGGTCGACGACGTCAAGACCGGCGTCGACGCGGCCGAAGCCGTCGTCGTGGCCAACATGGACCGCGACAACAACTGGAACACCGGCTTCGGCGTCACGCTCAAGCATGACGGCAAGGCCGACAACGCCCTCATCAAGGGCCTGAACATCGCGGCCGGCTACTCGCAGGTCGAGGCCGACTTCAGCAAGACCACGCTGTACGTCGACGCGGACTACGCGCTCAACGTCTCCATCGTCTCGCTGACCCCGTACGTGGGCTACAAGATGGTGAACGACGCCGACGCCGGCACCGACGACACGACCACCCTCAAGGTGGGCGCTGGCCTGTCGACCACGCCGCTCGACGTCTACACCAAGCCGAGCCTCCTCGGTGCGGTCAACTACCGCACGACCAGCCACTCCGATGCCGCCGTGTACACGGCGAGCGAACTGCAGTGGAGCGTTGGGCTCGTCCTGAACGAGTTCATCTTCGACCACAGCAAGCTCACCGCCAAGTACGCCAGCTGGACGGGCACCAACGTCTCCAACTCGACCGTGCGCGAGCCGCTCGACACGGCGACCAACATCTCCGCTGGTGACGCCAACGGCACCGGCACGCAGTCCGTCACGGGCTACGAGCTGATCTGGAACTACTACGACCTCGAGTTCGCCTACGGCGTCTACACCAACGACAACAACGGTGTCGGCGCTTCGGCTCAGGCCTTCCAGATCAAGTACACCGTCACCTTCTAAGCAAGGGACGAGCCCGACCCTAGGGTCGGAACGAGAACGAAGCAGGGGCCCCGCCACGGCGGGGCCCCTGCCTTATTCGAGGGCGTGGAGGGACGGGGGCCTTCTCCCCTCAGCCGACGACGGGCATCGCGCCGGCCGCGACGCTGATGACGTACTCGCAGGCGGGAGCCAACGCCTCGCCGTCGGCATGACCCGGCCTGCCGCTCCGCCACGCAATCCGCACGTCCCTGCCCCGGTGGAGCGCCACCGCGGGATCGGTCAGGTGACTGCCCCGCATCACCTTCGGCAACACCCGCAGGGTGCCGAGGCGCGACAGGCGCCGGGCGATCAGGACGTCGAGCTGCCCGTCGTCGTTGCGGGCCTCTGGCGCGAAGAGGAAGCTCCCGCCGGCGCGCGGCCCGTTCTGCGCCCCGATCAACAGGGCGGGCCCAACGTGCACCCGGCGCCCGTCCACCCAGACCTCGGCGGTCGGGCAATCCAGGACCGCCAGCGCAGTGACGACAGAGTAGAGGTAACCGGCCAGGCCCGGCAGGAACCTGGGCGACCGCCGGACGCGAGCGGCCACCTCGGCGTCGAAGCCCGTGCCGACGCCGTTGATGAACGGCTCGCCGTTGACGAAACCGACGTCGACGCGCCGGCGCGCCCCGCCGACCAGGCGCTCCAGCGCCCCGGCCAGGTCGTGCCGGGCGATGCCCAGCCCGAAGGCGAAGTCGTCGCCCGACCCCAGCGGCAAGACGGCGAGGGCGCGGCCCCGCGTAGGGTCGTTGGGCGCTCCCCGCTGCAGGAGGCCCTTCGCTACCTCGTGAACCGTCCCGTCACCGCCGAGCGCCACCACGGTCGCGCCCGGCGGCGTGGCGGCGGCCAACTCGGTCGCGTGACCCGGCCGCTCGGTGGAGTGGAGCATGTAGGGCACGGCGCGGCCGTCGAGGAACGCCAGCGCCTGCGTGAGGGCACGCCGCGCCCGGCCCTTGCCCGCCACGGGGTTGAAGACGAGATGCAACACGCTCGTCGCCGATTGTATCCGGCCGGGGCGGTAGACTCGCGCATGCTCGCGATGGCGCAACTCTTCGACGTGACCCGACTACCGGCCGAGCTCGCGAACCTGCTCGACGTCGAGCTGCCGTGGGAGGCGCTGGCGCGCCTCGACGCCTACTGCGCCGCCGGGCGTGACGGCAGGGCGGGCAGCGTGCACCCCACCGCCATCGTGGAGGGCCCGCTCGTGATCGAGCCGGGGGCGGAGGTCGGCCCGTTCGCCTACCTCACCGGGCCCGTTGTGATGTTCGCCGGCGCCAAGGTCGGTCACGGCGCCTACCTGCGGGGCCCGGTGGTGTTGGGGCCCGACGCGCACGTCGGCCACGCCACGGAGGTCAAGCGCTCCGTCTTCCTGGCCGGCGCCAAGGCGCCGCACTTCAACTACGTGGGTGACAGCGTGCTTGGCAGCGGCGTCAACCTCGGCGCCGGCGTCAAGCTCGCCAACTTCAAGACCTTCGGCGACGAGGTCAAGGTGGGCGGACGCGGCACCGGGCTGCGCAAGCTCGGCGCCATCCTCGGTGACGGCGTGAGCATCGGCTGCAACGCCGTCACGGCGCCCGGGACCGTGATAGGCGCGCGCACGATCGTGTACCACGGCGCCACCGTCCGCGGGATCGTCCCGCCCGACAGCGTCGTGAAGCTCAGGCCCGACCTGGAGACGACCCAGCGCCGATGAGGCCGTGTCGCCACGACCTCGCCGCGAGGTGGCGGCGCTGATCCCCCTCCGCGACCGCAACCCCAGGCGCTCCTGGCCCCTCGTGACGCTCGGGATAGCGCTGGTGAACGTCGTCGTCTTCGCCTACCAGGCCTCGCTCGAGGGTCGCCCCGCCGCGGCGCTCTACGTCTTCGAGCACGGCTTCGTGCCTGCCAGGTTCGCCGTCGACCCCGCCGGCGCGGTCGTGACGCTCCTGACCTACGCGTTCTTGCACGGGAGCCTGCTGCACCTGCTCGGGAACATGGTCTTCCTGGCGGTCTTCGCCGACAACGTGGAGGACCGCCTTGGCAGGTGGCGCTTCCTCGCCTTCTACCTGCTGGGCGGGGCCGTGGCGGGCGCTGCGCAGGGGCTGCTCGGCGGGGAGCCGAAGGTGCCGCTCATCGGCGCCTCGGGAGCGATCGGCGCCTGCCTCGGAGCCTACATCCGCCTCTTCCCGCGGCAGTCCGTGCAGGCGCTCATCCCCGTGTTGATCGGTCCGTGGCTCGTCGTGCGGCTGTTCTCCCGTCAACGACCGTGGTTCGCCCCGTGGCTGCCCGCCTGGCTGTTCCTCGGCTACTGGGCGCTCGTCCAGGCGAGCGAGGTGCTGGGATCCAACTTCGGCGAGGCCGACGGCGTGGCGTGGTGGGCTCACGTCGGCGGCTTCGCCTTCGGGACCCTGGCGGTGAAGGCGTTCGCCCGCCGCGACGGGCGGGCGAACGAGTTCTACACGGGGTGAAGGCGGCGGCCGCCCGGGCCGACCGCGCGGCGGCGGGGCGTCAGCCGGCCGGTTCGATCAGGCCGTAGTCGCCGTCGTCGCGCAGGTAGATGACGCTCACCAGGTCCGTCTCCACGTTGCGGAAGAGGAAGAATTCGTGCCCCAGCGCCTCCATCTGGATGGCGGCGTCCTCGGGCGCCATGGGCCTCAGGACGTGGCGCTTGACGCGCGCCACGCGGGGCGGCTGGTACTCGGCCGGTTCCTCGACGGGAGGCGCGATGGTCTCGCCGCGCTGCGCGAGCAGGCGCCCCTTGAAGCGCTTCAGCTGGCGCTCGATCTTGGCGACGACCAGGTCGACCGCGGCGTAGGTGTCGAGGGCGCGCTCCTCGGCGCGCACGATGCCGCCGGCGACGTTGACCTGCACCTCGACCTTGGCGGGGTTCGCGGCGTTCTCGGACGTGTCGTAGCTCATGATCACGCTGGCGTCGACGATCTGATCGGAGTACCGGTCGAGCTTGGCTAGCTTGTCCTCAGCGTACTGGCGCATGGCGTCGGTGACCTCGATGTTCCGACCGATCAGCTTGTAGATGTTCATCTAGCTCCCTTCGGGCGAACACGCTGCCTGCAGGCTGCCGTCCCAGGCGTGGCCGGGGACCCGGGTCGTGACCGGGACGCCGGTAGTGCCAGGGGTTGCCGCGACCCACCGCGCCCGGAGCACCAGCTTACCATCAGGTGCCCGGCCGCCAGAACCCACGTTCGTCCCGTCGGGGCGCGTGTAGGCCGCGATTTATCGCGCCCTGGGCGGCGATGCTAGACTCGCGGCAGTGGCAGACCTACCGGCGACAACGGGTGACCGCGGCGCTCCGCTCGGGCGGAAGCCCGGTACCGATGGTGCGCGCGGTCGCCCCGGCGGTGCCGGCGGCGGCTCGGTGAGGCGCTGCGCCGCCGGGTCCGCCATCGAGATCCTGCAGGAGAAGTGGGTCCTGCACATCGTGCACGCCCTCCTCGCCGGACCTAAGGGGTTCAACGAGCTCGGGCGCGAGGTGGGCGGCTGCAACCCGACCACGCTGGCGCACCGACTGGCGCGGCTCGAGGGCGTGGGCGTGATCCACCGCGAGGTGCTGGCCGACGAGTCCGCCAACGCCGGCCTGCCGCGCTGCAGCTACGAACTGACGGAATCGGGTCACGAGCTCGAGATGGTGATCGCGGCCATCCGCGAGTGGGCGATCGCTCACCTCGAGCCGGGCGCCGACTGAGCACTCGCACCCTGGCCGGCCCACGCGGGTGGAGCGGCGCCCACGAGGGCGTCGCGGCGCCCCGCTGCCGGCGTTAGGGCTTGTTCCGCCCGCCGGGCAGCTGCCTCTTCAAGCGGTCGATCGTGGCCCTCAGCTCGTGGTTCTCGAGCCTAAGGGCGTGGTTCTCACGCTCCAACGCCTCGGCGTCGAGGTGCTGCCTGGGGCGCGAGCCGCTTCCGCCCGCGGGTGGCGGGGGGACCGCCGCCGGGCCGGTCGGCGCCGAGCCGCTCGCCGACCCCGCGCCTGGGGCAGCGCGCGGCCCGGCAGCGGCGGCGCCCCGCGCGGCGTCGTCGGCCAGCACCTCGAGGGCCTCGTCAAGCAGCACCGTGCTGCGCAACGCCCGCGCGCTCGCCTTGCCCTCCTGACCGTGCGTGAGCATCAGCCTCAGCGCGCGCTCCTTGAGGTTCTTGTCGCCGAGCGGGCGGGGGAGCAGCAGGTCGGCGTTACTCTCCTCGGCGCGCAGCCGCAGGCTCCTCGACAGCCCCGAACCCGCGTCGGGGTCGGCGGTGACGATGACCGGCACGTCCGCGAGGCGCGCCACCCGCTTGAGGCGCGAGGTGAGCGCCAGGCCGTCCAGGTCGGGCAGGTCGGTCGCAACTATCACGAGGTCGGGCGTGGCGTTACGCAGGTACTCGAGGGCGGCGCGCGCCGTGGTGTGCTCCTGGATGCGCATGCGCGGATCGCTCAGTAGCAGGTCGATGAGCTGACGCTGCGAGTCGTCGGGCTCGATGACGAGGATGTCGAAGGCGTCGCTCATGTCGCTCCTGCCGACGTGCGCTGGTCAACCGCGTTGGACCGGCAGGTTGGCCATGAGGATCACGCGGTCGCCCTGCTGCTCCACCTTGACGTCGAGGTCGCCATCGTCCGACGGGAAGTACTTCTTGATGACGGTGACGAGCTCGCGCTTGAGTGCGTCCATGCTGCCGGGGCTGATCTTCGCGCGGTCGTACGAGAGCACCAGCTTGAGGCGCTCCTTGAGCTCGTCCTTGCTCTTGCGGCGGCCGAACAGGTTGCCGAACATCAACCCGCCCCGAAGAGGCGCCTGAGGCTCGCGAGGAAGCCGCTCGGTTGGTCGAACGACGGGTAGGCGACCTCGTCGCCCCGGATCCGCTTGGCGATGTCGCGGAACGCCGCGCCGGCGGCGAGCTTGGGGCCCTCCTCGAGCGCGGCGGGGTTCCCGACGTTGGTGGAGACGAGGATGCGTTCGTCCTCGGGAACGATGCCGATGAGCTTGACGCCCAGGATCTCGAGGACGTCGTTCACCTCGAGCATGTCGCCGCGCTTGACCATGTCGGGGCGCAGCCGGTTGACGATGAGGCGCACCTCGGGGATCTCGCGCGCCTCCAGCAGCCCGATGATCCTGTCGGCGTCGCGGACGCTCGAGACCTCGGGGTTGACGACGACGAGCGCGCCGGTGGCGGCGCTGGCGGCCGTCTGGAAGCCCGACTCGATGCCGGCGGGGCTGTCGATGAGCACGCGGTCGAACCCCTCGTCCTCCAGGAGCGCCCTGACGGTCTCCTTCATGCGCGACTCCGATAGGGCCGACTTGTCGCGCGTCTGGGACGTGGCCAGCAGGTGCAGCGTGTCCACCCGCTTGTCGCGGATGACCGCCTGCCTGAGCTTGCAGCGCCCCTCGAAGACGTCGATCAGGTCGTAGACGACCCTGCCCTCGAGGCCCATGACCACGTCGAGGTTGCGTAGGCCGACGTCGGTGTCGACGACGCAGACCTTCTCGCCCAAGCGCGCCAGCGCCGCTCCGACGTTGGCGGTGGTGGTGGTCTTGCCGACTCCGCCCTTCCCGGACGTCACCACGATTGCTTTGGCGTTCACAGTCTTACTCCTCCTGAGGGGCTGCTAGGCTGCGTGGAGCATACCA
>JACFNR010000007.1:30322-59947 GCA_019454765.1 Trueperaceae bacterium
GCGCGGACTAGGCAGGCGTCAACCCCGCGAACTTGACGAGCAGGCGCTTGGCGCCCGCGCCGTCGAAGACCACCGTCACCTCGGCGCGCGCCCCCTCGCCCGTCACGCCCACGACCTTGCCGAACCCGAACTTCGGGTGTCTCACGCGCTCGCCGCCGCGGAGCGTCAGGCCGCCCGCCGCCGACGCCCCGGCCGGGGCGGGGGCCACGGGCGGCCGCCACACGTCGCGCGAGAACTTGCCCGCCGCCGCGGGGTCCGCGAACCGCTGGCCGAAGACGTCCGTCTCGGCGAGGAGCGCGCGCGGGATGTCGTCCAGGAACCGGCTGGGTCGCGCGGGTTCGGTGCGGCCGAACGTCATGCGCGCCTCGCAGTGGACCAGGTAGAGCTCCTCCTGGGCCCGCGTGACGCCTACGTAGAGGAGCCTCCGCTCCTCCTCGATGTCGAGTAGCGAGGCGGTGGAGCTGCGGTGCGGCAGCAGCCCCTCCTCCATGCCGACGAGGAACACGACGGGGAACTCGAGCCCCTTGGCGTTGTGAAGCGTCATCAGCGTGACGGCGTCGTCGACCCTCTCGCCGTTGACCGCTTCGACGGCGCGGTCGTCGTTGCTGCCCAGAAGCGCCGCCTCGTCGAGGAAGTCGGCGATGGAGCCGCCCTGCTCGTCCTGCCACTCCGTGATGGCCGACAGGAGCTCCGCCAGGTTCTCGAGTCGCCCCTCCGCCTCGTGCGTGGCCTCGGCCTTCAGCGCGGCCTCGTAGCCGGAGGCGTCGTAGACGAACTTGAGGAAGTTGGCGGCCGGCAGCTCGTCCGCGGCCGCCGCGAGGTCGCCCATCAGCTCCACGAACTCGGTCACGCGCTTGGCGCCGGGCGTGCCGGCCAGCACCTCCTCGGCGGCGCGGCAGGCGGCGGAGAACGGCTCGCCCCGACGGGCCGCCCACGCGACAAGGCGCTCCTCGCTCGTGGCGCCGATGCCACGCTTCGGCCGGTTGATCACCCGGCGCCACGCCACGTCGTCGTCGGGGTTGAGCGCGGCGCGCGCGTACGCGAGGACGTCCTTGACCTCGCGGCGCTCGTAGAAGCCCACGCCCCCCACGATGCGCGCCGGGATGGCGGCGCGCCGCAACGCCTCCTCCAGGGCCCGCGACTGCGAGTTGGTGCGGTAGAGGACGGCGAACGCCTCGAACGGCAGGTCGCGCTCGGCGCGCAGGCGCTCGACCGTGCGCGCAACGAACTCCGCCTCGGCGCGGTGGTCGGCCGCGCGGTAGAGCCGAACCTGCTCCCCGTCGCCCTTCACCGGCTTGAGGCTCTTCTCGATGCGCCCCTGGTTGTGGCCGATGATGGCGTTGGCGACCTTGAGCACGCTGCCGACGGAACGGTAGTTGAGCTCGAGCCGGTAGACCTCCGCGCCGGGGTGGTCGCTCTGGAAGTCGAGGATGTTGCGCACGTCGGCGCCGCGGAACGCGTAGATGCTCTGGTCCGGGTCGCCTACCACCATGAGGTTGTCGTAGGTGCTGGCGAGGAGGCTCGTCAGGCGGTACTGGGCGGCGTTGGTGTCCTGGTACTCGTCGACGTGGATGAAGACCGCGCGCTGCTGGAACTTCTCGAGCACCTCGGGGTGGGTCTCGAACAGCTCCACCGTGCGGCCCAGGATGTCGTTGAAGTCGACCGCGTTGGCGGCGCGGAGGCGCGCCTGGTAGCGCGCGAACACCTCGTCGATCAGCTCGAGGCGGACGCCGGAGACGACAGGCCCCCAGGCGCGCTGCGCCTCGGCCGCGAAGACCTCGGGGCCCCACAGGTTCGACTTGGCGCGGTCGATCACCGCCCGCAGCGCGCGCGGGTTCGTCTCCGCCAGGCCCTGCACCGAACCGAGGATGTCCTTGAGCAGGTCGAGCTGGTCGCCGTCGTCGTAGATGGCGAAGCCCCGCTTCAGCCCGACGGCCTCGCCGTCGGCGCGCAGCACGCGCAGGCAGGCGCTATGGAAGGTGCTCACCCACAGGTCGCGGCCGGGCGCCCCGATCAGCTCCTCGACGCGCTCGCGCAGCTCGCCGGCCGCCTTGTTCGTGAACGTCACGGCGAGGACCTGTTGCGGCAGCACCCCGTGCTCCTGAAGGAGGTACGCGATGCGGTGCACGACGGTGCGCGTCTTGCCGGAGCCGGCGCCCGCGAGCACGAGCGCCGGACCCTGGAAGTGCTCCACCGCGCGGCGCTGCTCGTCGTTCAGGGGTGCCAGTAGGTCGTTCGCCAACACGGCCTCCGAGCATAACCCGGGTCCGCTTGGCGCCCCCCGGGGCGCGTGACGTCGCGTCCCCGGCGCGGGAACGGCGCCGCGGGTGTACCCTGAGCGTGGCATGAGAGCGGTCTGCTTCGACCTGGACGACACGCTGGGGCGGTACGCGTCCGACTTCTCCGCGTTCCTTGCCCTGGTGCGCAACGAGCTCGCCCTCCACCAGTGCGACATGAACGCCTTCGCGCGGCTCGTGTCGGAGGAGATGCGGCGCGACGGCCCTCTCACGTTCGAGCTCGTCTTGAGGCGCGTGTTGGAGCGGCTTCAGCAACGTCCACCCGCGGACCTGGCGGCGCTCACGCGCGCCGCGCTGGCCATGTACGCGGCCGACTACCGACCGTTGCCGGGGGCCGCCGAGCTCCTGGACCGCCTCGACGCGGCCGGCGTGAAGCTGGCGCTCCTGACGAACGGCCCCGACGACATGCAGCGCGCCGCGCTCGCCGCGCTCGGGTTCGAGGGGCACTTCCGGGCGGTGCTGGTGTCGGGCGACCGCGACGTGGCGGCACGCAAGCCCGCGCCGCGCATCTTCTCCCTCGCCTGCACGGCGCTGGAGGTGACGCCAGAGGAGGCCGTAATGGTCGGCGACGACCTCGACGCCGACGTCGCGGGGGCGCTCGACTTCGGAATGGGAGCGGTGCTGGTCGGCCCGCTGGCCGAGGCGGGCGGGGGCGCGGCGCCGAGCGCGCCGGCGCTGTGGCGCGCCCGCGACCTCGCCGAGGTGGGTAGGCTACTGGCGGAGCCGAGTAGAATGGCGCCATGAGCGAGAACGACAAGGCGTTCTACCGGTCCTGGGCGGAGCTGCTCGACTGGATGCGCGAGTACGCGGCCCAGCGAGAGGGCGTCGAGTTCGTGAAGCAGGCGGACTTCGTCGACTACATCTCCCGCATGTCGCGCCCCTACGACCTACCCACCACCATCATGTCCGCGAGCCTCTCGCGGCCGCCCGACGAGCCGGTCCTCCTCGTCAGCGCCAGCCCGCGGCACTCCAAGGTCAAGGAGATCGTGCTGCACCCGTTCCAGTCGCACGTCTACCGCAAGCTGACGCCGGCGGCGGACGGCGCTGGCTTCGTCGAGGGGCCGCGCCGCTTCACGAAGGAACTGTTGTTCCGCCTGGCCGACGAACTGTTCGCGGTCGCACTGGCCTGACGAGTCTCAGGGGTTCAGGCGCTCCGCCACCCGCGTCGCCAGGGTCGCGGCTCGCAGGAACCCCCTGCCGCCGAGGGCGCCGAGCAGGTACGTGCGGGCCGTGAGGCGCCGCGCCACGGGCTCGCCCGAGGCTCGCTTGGCGCGCGCCCCGCGCCAGCGCTCGACCTCGGTGGCCTGCGCCACGGCGGGAACCTGCCATGCCAGGGCGCGCGTAAGCGGGTGGGCGCCCTCCGCGTCGTCGGCCGTCGGCGGCGTCGCCGAGTGACCTCCGCTCACGAGGGCGACCCCGGGCCCGAAGGCGGCCACGACGCTGCCGGCCAGCGGGTATGGCGGCGTCGCCGTGGTGGTCAGGACGACCGCCTCGCCCCAGACGGTCTCCAGGCGCGGCAGGCGCAACCACGGCGGCCGGGCCGCCCCGAGGCAGAGCGCGACGCGCCGCGCTCGTATGGGTCCGGCCGTGGTCTCCACCGCGACTGCCGTCGGTTCCTCCAGCAAGCCGGTGACGCCCACCCCTCGCGCCGTCGGTGCGCCCAGCGCCGCGGCCGACGCAGCCAAGGCGGCGAGCAGGAGCGGGGGACTCACCCAACCGCCGGCGCGCACGAGCAGCGCGCCGAAGGGGGCGTGGTAGTCGCCCGGCACCTCGGCGGCGGGCAGCCAGGTGGCGCCGCTCGCCGGCTCGTCGGCGAGGCGTTGCCAGCCGCGCGCCTGACGCGGGTTGTCCGCCACGCGCAGCACGCCGGACCTACGCGCGCCGGTGGCCCACCCCTCCGCCGCCAGGGCGTCCGTGAGCGCCCAGAAGTCGGTGAGGCCGGCGCGGTCGGCGGGGGAGGCCTTGGCGCTGCGGCCGCGGTTCGGGTTGAGGAGGGCGGCGGGCACGCTCGAGGCGCCGGCCGCCGCCCCCACGCCCTCGTCCACCAGCAGGCAGTCGGCGCCGCGGCGCGCCAGAGCGTGCAGGAGGGTGGCGCCCGCCACGCCGCCGCCCACCACGAGCACGTCGACGTCGCGGCGGGGCAGATGGCCGGTCACGCGCCGTCCGCCGGGCGGCGCGCCACGAGGACGGCGCGCTTGCCGCCGGCGGGGCCCGGCACGCGCTCGACGAGCAGCCCGTGCCCCGCCAGCGCCCGCCGCACCGCGCCAGCAACGCAGAAGCTGACCAGCGCCCCGCCAGGTTCCAGCCGCGCGGCGAGGCGGCCGAGGAAGCCGGGGGTCCAGAGCTCCGGCGCCGTGGCCGGGCTGAAGGCGTCGTGGTAGACGGCGTGGACGCGTCGGTCCTCGCGGCCGTCCCACGCGCCCGTCGTTGCGTCGCCCACGACCAACTCCAAGTGCACGCCTCCGTGCGCGAACACGTAGCGGCCCGCGGGCACCGCCTCGCCCAGCCGCTCGCGCCACGCCAGCAGCGCCGGGGGCAGCGGCGAGGGCGCCAACAGGTCCGCGTAACCCAGTGCCGCCAGCGCGGAGGTGGGCGGCGGCGCCAGTTCGAGGGCCAGGTAGTCGAGGCGAGCGCCGCCTGCGGCGGCGGCCGCGGCGGTGACGAGGAAGTTGAGGCCGGCGCCGAACCCGACCTCGAGGACGCGCGTCGGCGCGCCCGCGGCGAGGCGGACCCCCGCCCCGCTGCCGCCCAGGTACACCGCGCGCGCCTCAGTCACGGCCCCGTGGCGCGACTTGTAACCCTCGCCCCCCTCGCCCACGAGGGTGCGCGAGCCGTCGCCGGTGACGATCCACCCCGGTGTGGTTCCGTTCACGGCGCGATGCTACCGCCGCGGCGCGGCCGGTGGTGCCGGCATGAGGCCCGGGTGGCAAGGTTCTCACCATGTCGGCGGCTAGACTCCGGCGTCCGGTGCGTCCGGGCAGAATGAAGGTGGATGGTGCGCTTCTTCGAACTCGCCGGGAGCGCGGTCGCCGAGACCTACCGGGCGGTGGTCGCCTGGCTCCGCGACCAGCTGGCCGCCATGGGCGGCGGGTCCCTCGACCCGCGCACGTGGGGGAGCCCGGCGTGGGTGGGCCTGGTCGTCGCCGCGTTGCTCGTTGCGCTGGCGGCGGCGTGGCGCGCCCGCCTGCGCGCCCGCCGCCGGCTGCCGGAGATGCTGATCTCGCACGGCGAGATAAGGGTGGGCGAGCACGACGACCGGCCGGGCGGCGAGCACGCCACGTCGTTCGCGAGCGGCGCCGGGGTCGTCACCGGCCGGGAGCCTCACTACCTGCAGTTGGCTCTCTCGAACCTGAACCCGTACCCGGTCCAGCTGATCGAGCTCGCGGTGCGCACCCGCGGCGGTCGGTTGCCGGTGGTGGCCGAGGCGGGCGCCGTCGTGCCGCCGCACGGCGCCGTCGACGTGGCGGCGGACCTCTTCGACGTGGCGGGCGAGGCCGTGACCGTCGAGCTGTACCTCTTCAGCGGTCGCGTGAGGGGCCGCACCTTCAGGCTGACGGCGCCGCTCGAGTGGGAGCCGTGGTCGAGCCGCTACCGCATCCGGGCGCTGGACGGCCGCAGCGAGGGCGTGGCGCGGCTGGCGTCGGCGGAGCGGCGCGCCGGCGAGCGGCACGCGTTCGAGGCCGCGAAGCGCAGGGAGCGGCGGCGCGAACTGGCGCGGTTGGCGCGGGAACGCACGGAGAGCCTGCGGCGGCAGGTCGAGGAGTACCGCGTGGCGCGGGCGGAGCGTAGCCGCGCCGCGGCGGAGGTGGCCGACGCGGCCGTGAGTGGGGTGGTGGCGGTGGACGACACGCGGCGCCGCGCGGCCGTGGGGCAGGACGGCGCCACGGTCGTCCCGGTCCAGGCGCACCCGCCTCCCGCGGAACAGCCGAGCGAGCCCAGGCCGGAGCTACGCTTCCCCGACGAGTTCTGAGCTGGGCGCCGGTGCCTTATGCTGGGCCGCCGGAGGCACCACCATGAAGATCGAGCGTGTCGAACTGCGGGAGCTCGCCGTCGACCTCAAGTTCCGTTTCGAGACCAGCTTCGGCGTCGAGCGCGACCTGCACAAGGTGCTGCTGGTGTTGCGCTCCGGCGGGCTGGAGGGCTACGGCGAGGTCACCGCGAACCGCGTGCCCGGTTACAGCTACGAGACGGCGGCGGTGGCGTGGACGGCGCTGACCGAGTACGTGCTGCCCATGGTCGTCGGCAAGGACCTCGCCACGCCGGCGCAGCTCCTGGCGGCCGTGAAGGGCATCAGGGGCCACGACATGGCGGTGGCCGCGCTGGAGACCGCGTTCTGGGACCTGCAGGCCAAGGCGGCCGGGTTGCCGCTCTGGCAGCTCCTCGGCGGCGTGCGCGAGGGCGTCGCGGTCGGCGCCTCGCTGGGGATCCAGGCGAGCGTGGAGGCCACGGTGGAGGCGGCGCGGCGTCACGCCGACGAGGGGTACCGGCGCCTCAAGTTCAAGATCAAGCCCGGTTGGGACGTGGAGCCGCTCAGGGCCGTGCGCGACGCGCTGCCCGACATGCCGCTCACCGTCGACGCCAACAGCGCCTACCGGCTGACGGACGCGGCCGTGTTCCACGCCCTCGACGAGTTGGCGCTCGACTACATCGAGCAGCCGCTGGCACACGACGACCTCGTCGACCACGCCAAGCTGCAGTCGCTCATCCGCACCCCGATCTGCCTCGACGAGTCGGTGCACTCGGCGGCCGACGCCCGCAAGGGCCTCGCCCTCGACGCGGGCCGGGTGATCAACGTGAAGCTCGGGCGCGTGCGGGGGCATCTGGAGGCCAGGCGCGTGCACGACGTGGCGTTGGCGTTCGGGGCGCCCGTGTGGTGCGGCGGCATGCTCGAACTCGGAGTCGGCCGCGCCCACAACCTGCACATGAGCAGCCTCGAGGGCTTCACCCTGCCGGGTGACACGGCGAGCGCCTCCCGCTACTGGGGCGACGACGACATCGTCGAGGAGCGGCTCGACGCCGAGGCCGGCTGGCAGCGGGTGCCGAGCTCCGGCCCGGGCGTGGGCGTCACGTTACGCCACGACCTCGTCGACCGGCTCACCGTCCGCAGGCACGTCGCCGGCGGTTGACGGCGCCCGCCGTTCGGCGGCCGGCCCGCCCCACGTGTCGGGTCGCGGGGTCAGGATGAGCCGCGCGTGGCGGTCGAACGTCAGGTACTCGTACGCCCAGCTGAAGAGGGCGGAGAAGCGGTTGCGGAAGCCCGGCAGGTAGACGAGGTGCAGGAAGAGCCAGCCGAGCCAACCCAGGAAGCCGCGGAGCTGCAAGCCGAGCAGGGCGGGTGACAGCTCGGCCACGCCGGCGTTGCGGCCGATGATGGCCATGCTGCCGAGGTCGTGGTAGCGGAACGGCGTCGCGGGGCGGTGCTGGAGCCGCCGCAGGATGGTGCGGGCAACGTGCTTGCCGCTCTGGATGGCCACCTGCGCCACCTGCGGCAACAGGCGCCCACTCGCGTCCGCGGCGCCGGCGACGTCGCCGACGGCGAAGACCTCGGGGTGGCCGGTGAGGCTCAGGTCGGGCTCGACCTTCAGGCGCCAGCCGCGCTCCAGGCCCGTCCCCAGGTCGTCGGCAAGTGCCTCGGCCACGGGGTGGGCGCGGACGCCGGCGGCCCACACGACGGTCTGGGTGGGGATGACCTCGCCGGAGCGCAGCACCACCGCGTCGGCCCTCACCTGCGAGACGGTCGAGCCGAGGCGCACGTCGACGCCGCGACGGCGCAGCACGCGTTCGGCGTAGCGCTGGGACCGCTCCCGGAAGGGTGGCAGGACCGCGTCGCCCGCCTCCACCACGACGACGCGCGCCAGGCGCATGTCGAGCTCCGGGTAGTCGCGTCCGAGGACGCGGTCGAACAGCTCGACGAGGGCCCCCGCCATCTCGACGCCGGTGGGGCCGGCCCCCACGATGACCACCGTGAGGGCGCCGCGTTCGACGAGGGAGCCGTCGGCGGCGGCCGCCTCGAAGCGCTTGAGGATGTGCGAGCGGAGGACGCCGGCGCGCTCGAGGCTCTTCAACACGAAGGCGTTCTCGCGCACGCCCGGCGTGCCGAAGTCGTGATACACGGCGCCGGCCGCCAGCACGAGGTAGTCGTAGGCGACGCGCGCGCCGCCCTGCAGCAAGACCTCGCGAGCGGCGGTGTCGAAGCCCACGACCTCGCCTTGGCGGAAGCGGAAGTTGGCCTGGTGATGGAAGATGCCTCTCACCTGGTAGGCGATGTCGCCGCTATCGAGCGCGGCGGTGGCCACCTGGTAGAGGAGGGGTTGGAACGTGTGGAAGTTGTTGCGGTCGATCATGACCACGTCGACCGGGACGTTGGCCAGGCGCTTGGCCGCATGCAGGCCGCCGAAGCCGGCGCCCACTATCACCACTCTGGGGCGGGAGGACATGACGACCTCCTTTCGCGGGGGCCGTCTCGACCGTCCTCCGTCGCGCCGCGGCCACGGTCGGGCCGACGGGCGGCGACGGGACGTTTGCCCCTCGTGAAACATTGTACAAGCGGCGCGTGCCGTGACCGTGTGCGGCGTGACCTACATCAGCGGGCCATCTTCAGGGCGACGCGGCGCCCCGTCGGGGTGTCGGCGAGGCCGCCCTCGCCCGTCTCCCTCAGCTCCGGCGGAAGCAGGCGCCCCACGGCGGCCATGGCGTACACGACCTCGTCGGGCGGGATGAACGACTCCACGCCGGCGAGCGCCAACTGCGCCGCCGCCACGGCGTGGACGGCGTAGAACGCGTTGCGCGACACGCACGGCACCTCCACGTACCCACCCACCGGGTCGCACACGAGGCCGATCGTGTTCATCAGGGCCTGGGCCGCCGCGTGCACGCTCGCCCTGGCGCTCCCGCCCATGAGCTCCGTGATGGCGGCCGCGGCCATCGCCGCGCTCGAACCGATCTCCGCCTGGCAGCCGCCCGTGGAGCCCGCGATGAACATGCTCTTGCTGATCACCTGACCGATGCCGGCCGCCAACACCAGCGGCATGACGACGTCCTCGTCGGGCAGGCCCAGGTGGTCGGCAACGCCGAGGAGCGCGCCAGGCACCGTGCCGGCGCTGCCCGCGGTCGGCGCCGCCACGATGCGTCCCATGCGGGCGTTCTCCTCGTTGACGGCCATGGCGTACTCCTGCACGCGCTTGAGGAGCGGCGCGGCCAGGGCGTCGGGGGCGTCATGCAACGTCTTGGCGTTCCAACCGACCATCCCGGTGCGGCTCGGCGCCTTCGACGCCAGGCCCCGTCGGATGGAGTCGCGCATCTCGCCCACGCGGGAGAGCATGGTGGTGAGCAGTCGGCTGCGCGCCGCCGCGTCGTCGCCCACGTCGTCGGCCAGCACGAACTCCGACGCCTTGCCGGGGTACTGCATGATGTCGGCCAGCGTCACGCCGGGCCCCCTTCCCCGGGAGCGTCCGTGGTGGACGCCGCCGCGTCGACGACCGCGTCGACTGCCATGACCGCCGGCAGGGTGCGGAACCAGTGGATGTACGGGAGCTCGGTGAGGTAGGTGACCGCGTATGGCGCCAGCGGCCGGTCGATCTCGACCGACATCATGGCGTGACCGCCGCGGCGTTGACGCGCCGAGAAGGCGGTTGCGATGTTGCCGTCGTCGTCGGCGACGACGCTGGCCACGCGCGCGATCACGCCGGGGCGGTCGGTGTGGAGCGCCAGCAGCGTGTGGTAGGCCCCGGTGACCTGCACGTCGAAGCCGTTCACCTGCCACACCTTCACGAAGCCCGCGCCGAGGCTCGACCCCAACACGGTCACCTCCTCCTCGCCGGGCGCGCCGGCCAGCTCCATCCGCACGCTGTTCGGGTGGATGTCGCCGAGGTCGGCGCTCGTGAACTCGTACTCGAGCCCCGCCGCGGCCGCGTGCGCGAACGAGTCGCGGATGCGCTCGTCGTCGGGGTAGTAACCGAGCAGCCCCGCCACCAGGGCCAGGTCCGTGCCGTGCCCCCGCGCCGTCTTGGCGAAGGAGCCGTGCAGGACGAAGCGCGCGCGGCGCGGCTCGACCCCGAGGACGTGGCGCGCCAGGAGCGCAAGGCGGCACGCGCCGGCCGTGTGCGAACTGGAGGGGCCGACCATCACCGGGCCGATCTGATCTAGCAGCGACATCCCGGCGAGTCTACCCGCGCGGCGAGGTCGGTTGGGGCGGAGGCGGACGGTGCCGGGGCACCGACCCACGCGCGGGCGGAGCGCCCCGTTAGGCGCTCCGCCCGCTTCCCCAGCTTCCTCGCCCATCTCGGGCGCGGTCCGGTGCTACTTCTTGACGCTGTCCTTCAGGCCCTTGCCGGGCTTGAACGCGGGGTACTTGCTGGCGGGGATCTTGATCTTCTCCGTGGTGCCGGGCCGCACGCCCGTCCGCGCCTTGCGGCTCCTGACCTCGAACGTGCCGAAACCGGTCAGCTGGACCTTCTTCCCCTTGTCGAGGTGGCCGCTGATGCGGTGGAGCATCTGGTCGAGGACGGCCTTCACGTCCGTCTTGGAGCCCCCGGCCCCCTCGGCCACCGTCTTGATCAGGTCGGCCTTGGACACCGTCTTCGACTTGGCGGACCTGGACTTCGGCGCTGCCTTGGCTTTCGCCATGCTGACCTCCTCCGAACTGCTTGCAGATTTGCCGCACTGTAGCAGACGAACCGAGGGGTGACAAGAGAAAAAGCGCTCTGCCACGGGGTTACTGCGGGGTCGACCGGCGGCCGTCCCGCGTGGGCGGCGGGCGATGACCTCAGCCCGGGATGAGCGCGTTGATCTCCTGCATGACCCGCGTCGTCAGGGCCGTGGCGTCGGCGCGCGACGTGCCGGCGGCCGCCAGGGCGGGGCCGAAGGCGACCCGGAAGTTCCGTCCCTCACGCCATATCGCTGCCGGCAGCAGCGGCGTGCCCGCCCGCTGCGCCAGGAAGGCGGCGCCGTCGAGCGCGGCGGCGTCGCCCGCGTTGCGGGTGCCCTGCACGAAGATCCCGATGGCCCGCCCCGCCTGCAGGCGCCGCAGCGCCTCCTTGATGGCGCCGATGTCCTGGCCCTCGCGGTCGACGGGGAAGGCCCGCAGGCCGCGCATGACGGCGCGCGAGAGCGGCTTGGCGAACAGCTCCTTCTTCGCCATGAACTCGAGCTTCCTGTTGATGGACACGCCCACGATGGGAGGGTCCCAGCTGCTCTCGTGGTTGCAGGCGACCACGAGGCCCACGCCCTGCGGCACGTGCTCGAGGCCGCTGACGCGGAGCCCGTGGAAGAGGGTCGCGTACGCCCTCACGACGAAGGTCGCGAACGGCATGAACCAGGTGGGCGAGAGGAGCCACTCCAGGAAGGACGGCCCGGCGCCGCGCTTCACCGCGCCCCCGTCACCGCGACCTGGCGGCGGCGGCAGCCCCGGCGCGGCCGGCGGCCGCCGCGCCGCCCTCGGCGCGCGCCGCGCGGCGCCGGTCGACGTACAGCGCCAGTAGGACCCCGAGCGCGGCCACGAGGAAGTGCAGCGCCACCCAGGTCGCCTCGCCCGTCCCCCACGGGAGCTCGACCTCGAAGAGCGGCCGCTTGGCGAGCTGCCACGCCGCGAACGCCGGGGCGACGAGCAGCGTTGGCGACGCCAACACGGCCGCGTAGCGCCAACCGAACTCGAGCCCCAACATGGCGAGCAGGTTGCCGCTCACCACCACGGGCAGCATGACGAGCCAGTCGGGGTCGCCGCCGATCAGGCCCACCGGCGGCGCCAGCAGCGCGGCCAGGTAGGCGGCCGGCATCCCCGCCGCCGCGAACGCCAGGTAGGCGGAGAGGGCGATGCCCAGGCTGCGGAACAGCATCGGCATGGGCGCGGCGGCGCACACCACGGCGGCCAGGAAGAAGAAGACCCCGGCGAAGAGGCGCTGCGGCATGGGGGGGGTGCGGATCATCGTGCGCTCCGTTCGTCGCGGCGGCAGGGCGGGGGACCGAGCCGATCAGCGAGTCGCATCGTACTGTTTCCCGGCCCGAGCGTCAGGCGACGTCGGCCACCTCGCGCAGGCGCGCGCGCAACTCCGGGACGTGGCGCAGGAACTGGCCGGTCGAGCTGGCGCTGACGTTGGCCACCTCCTCGGGCGTGCCGGTCGCGACGATGGTGCCGCCCCTGTCGCCGCCGTCCGGCCCGAGGTCGATGATCCAGTCGGCCGTCTTGATGACGTCGAGGTTGTGCTCGATGACCACCAGCGTGTTCCCCTGGTCCACGAGGCGGTGGAGGACGTCGAGGAGCTTGCGGGTGTCGTCGAAGTGGAGGCCCGTCGTGGGTTCGTCGAGGATGTAGAGGGTCTGGCCCGTGCCGCGCCGCCCCAGCTCGCTGGCGAGCTTCACGCGCTGCGCCTCGCCGCCCGACAGCGTGGGCGAGGGTTGGCCGATGCGCAGGTAGCCGAGCCCGACGTCCTGCATCAACTGGAGCTTGCGGGCGATGGTAGGGATGTTCTCGAAGAACTCGAGGCCCTCGTCGGTCGTCATGTTCAGCACGTCGGCGATGGAGCGACCGCGGATCTTCACCTCGAGCGTCTCCCGGTTGTAGCGCGCCCCCTTGCAGACCTCGCACGGCACGTAGACGTCGGGCAGGAAGTACATCTCGACCTTGACCGTGCCGTCGCCCTTGCACGCCTCGCAACGGCCCCCCTTGACGTTGAAGGAGAAGCGCCCCGGCTTGTAGCCGCGCTTGCGCGCCTCAGGCGCGCGGGTGAACAGGTCGCGGATGTCGGTGAAGATGCCCGTGTAGGTGGCCGGGTTCGAGCGCGGCGTGCGGCCGATGGGCGACTGGTCGATCTCGATGACCTTGTCGACGTTCTCGGCGCCCTTGATGCGGGTGTGCGCGCCCGGCTGGGCCTTGGCGCGGTAGAGCTGCCTGGCGAGCGCCGCGTGCAGTATCCCGTGCACCAGGGTCGACTTGCCCGAACCGGACGCCCCCGTGACGCAGGTGAGGGTGCCCAACGGGATGTCGACGTCGATGCCCTTGAGGTTGTGTTCCCGCGCCCCCTGGATGGTGAGCAGCTTGCCGTTCCCCTCGCGGCGGCGGGCCGGCACGTCGATCTTGAGCTCACCGCGGAGGTACTTGGCGGTCAACGACGCCTCGTCCTTGGCGAGCACGTCGGGTGGCGCCGCCGCGACGACGCGGCCACCGTGCACGCCCGCGCCGGGCCCCAGGTCGACGATGTAATCGGCCGCGCGCATGGTCTCCTCGTCGTGCTCCACCACGATCAGGGTGTTGCCGAGGTCGCGGAGGCTGAGCAGCGTGTGGAGGAGGCGCGCGTTGTCGCGCGGGTGGAGGCCGATGGAGGGCTCGTCGAGCACGTACAGCACGCCGGTGAGCCCGCTACCAACCTGGGTGGCGAGCCGGATGCGCTGCGCCTCGCCGCCCGACAGGGTGTTCGCGCTGCGGTCGAGGCTGAGGTAGTCGAGGCCGACGTCCTCGAGGAAGCCGAGGCGGGCGTTTATCTCGCGCAGGATGGGCCGGGCGATGTGCTCGTGCGCGCCGTCCAGCGGGTAGCCGGCGAACAGCTCGCGGCTCTCACGCACCGTCATGCGGCTGACCTCGGCGATGTTCCTGGCGCCCACCGTGACCGCCAGCACCTCCGGCTTGTAGCGCGTGCCGCCGCACTCCTGGCACGGCACGAGCGACATGTACTCCTCGAGCCGCTCGCGCACGGTCTCGCTCACGGCCTCCTTCAGGCGCCGCTGCAGGTTGGGGATCACGCCCTCGAACTCGGCCCTGAAGCGCATGGTCTCGCGACCGCCGCGCTCGTACACCACCTCGATGGGCTCGTCGCTGCCGTACAGGATCGTCTGGCGGGCCCGTTCGGGGAGCTCCCGCCACGGCGCGCCGATGTCGAAGCCGGTGTAGTCGGCCAGCGCGCGCAGCCTGTCCCAGTAGAAGACCTTGCCGCCGTCGCCGCGGTTGCCCGTCCAGGGGGCGATGGCGCCCTGCCCGACCGACAACGCCGGGTCGGGGACGATCAGCTCGGGATCGAACTGTTGGAGGTAACCGAGGCCGCTGCAGTGGGCGCAGGCGCCGTAGGGGGCGTTGAACGAGAAGGTGCGGGGCTCGAGCTCCTCCAGGAAGGTGCCGTGCTCCGGGCAGGCGAACTTCTCGCTGAACAGCTCGTCGACGCCGTCGTCGGGCAGGAACGCCCGCAGCAGCCCGTCGCCCTTGGCGAGGGCGAGTTCGGTGGACTCGGCGATGCGCGAGCGGTCGTGCGCGTCCAGCACCACGCGGTCTATCACGACGTCGATGTCGTGCTTCTCGTGACGCTCGAGGTCGGCGTCGAGCGCCTGTTCGATGGTCTGCACGGTGCCGTCGAGGCGCACCCGCGCGAACCCCTCCTTCTTGAGGTCGGTGAAGAGCTTGCGGTACTCGCCCTTGCGACCGCGCACCACGGGAGCCAGGAGCATGGCGCGCTTGCCGGCGAAGCGCTCGAGCAGGCGGTCGACTATCTCGCTGGCCGACTGGCGCTGGATCACGCGCCCGCAGACGGGGCAGTGGGGCACCCCGACGCGCGCGAACAGGAGGCGCAGGTAGTCGTGGATCTCGGTGACCGTGCCGACCGTGGAGCGCGGGTTGTGGCTGGTGGTCTTCTGGTCGATGCTGATGGCGGGGCTCAGACCCTCGATGGAGTCGACGTCGGGCTTGTCCATGATCCCGAGGAACTGCCGCGCGTAGGCAGACAGGCTCTCGACGTACCGCCGTTGGCCCTCCGCGTAGATGGTGTCGAACGCCAGGGTCGACTTGCCCGAACCGGACACTCCGGTGAACACGATGAACTTGTTGCGGGGTAGTTCCAGGTCGACGTTCTTGAGGTTGTGAGCGCGTGCCCCGCGGATGACCAGGTCCTGCAAGGTACCTCCTATACACGCCGGCGGCGCGGCCCACTCGGCCGGCGCCAAACGTGACAGTGTACCAAAGGGCCGCGAGACCCTTGTAGCTGGCGGCCGACCCCCGGCGGAGCGCTGCCCGGGCTGCTAAGCTAGGCTGCATACCAAGGAGGGTCTCGTGGCAAGTGTGAGCATCGGGAGGGCCGGGGACGTCGACAACGAACGCCTGCTGAGCGCCCTCGGCATGGTCGTCGGGTTCCTGGGCACGTTCATGATCGGCATCTTCTGGGCCATGGGTGCGGTCCTGAAGGCCACGCACAACGGCGGCACGGTCGTGCAACTGCACCTCACCGGCATCTGGAACACGCTCTTCTGGGCCTTCCCGGTGGTGGCCGCGGGCTCCGTGGTCCTCGCGCTAGGACTCTTCTTCCTCAAGCGCTTCAAGGAGGCGGCCGGCATGGCCGGCCTGCCGGTCGTGCTGGTGATCCTCTACTACCTGGCGTTGGTCCAGGTACACGTGGGCGCGCGCTGATAGCGGCGGTGGCCTGACCGCAAGGCAGCGGAAGGGGCGGCCGGCGCCGGCGTGCCCGGCTCGGCCGAGCGGCCGTGGGTCCGCGCCCCGAAGGAGGTTGACGGCGTGAAGTTGCGTTACCTTGGGCACTCGGGTCTGGCGCTGGCGCTCGACGGCAGGGAGGTCCTGGTCGACCCGTTCATCACGGGCAACCCGCGAGCCGGCGCCGACCTGGCGGAACTGGCGCCCGACATGATCGTCATCACGCACGCCCACGGCGACCATTGGGGCGACACGCCGGTCCTCGCCGAGCGCTCCGGCGCGACGGTGGTCGGCACCGCAGAGGTGGCCGCCTACGCCGCCGGACTCGGGCTCGCCGAGCACGCGATGAACATCGGTGGCAGCTTCGATTTCGGCTTCGTGCGCGTAACCGCCACCCCGGCCTGGCACTCCAGCTCGTTCCCGGACGGCACGTACGGCGGCATGCCCACCGGCGTCGTCCTCGACGTCGCCGGCAAGCGGGTCTACCACGCGGGCGACACGGCCCTCTTCTCCGACATGGCGTTGGTGGCCCGCGGCGGGCTCGACGTGGCGTTCCTGCCCATAGGCGACAACTTCACGATGGGGCCCGCCGACGCCCTCGAGGCCGTCAGGCTCCTCAAGCCGACGGTGGTGGTGCCCATCCACTACGACACGTTCCCAGTCATCGCGCAGGACGCGGCGGCGTTCAAGGCCGCCGTCGAGGAGTCGACGGGCTCGTCGTGCGTGGTGTTGGCCCCCGGTGAGGTAATGACGCTCTGAAGGACGGTAGTTCCCCACCACGTTTCGTCCCGCAGGGTTACGAGCTGGTGAGCCGGCTCGGATCCGGGCAGACGGCCTACGTCTTCCTCGCCCGCCACGCCGTCTTCGGCGACGTGGCGCTGAAGCTGCCGCGGCCCGAGCTGGAGCAGCGCCCCGTCCTGCGCAAGATGTTCGAGAACGAGGTGGCCATCACGAGCCGCCTGGCCTCCGGCAACGTCGTGACCGCCTTCGAGGGATTCCCGACCGGCCGCGGCGCCTTCCTGGCGCTCGAGTACTGCGAGGGGGGCACGCTCGACCAGCACCTGCTCGAGAAGGGGCGGATGCCGCTCGAGCGCTGTTACCGCTTCGTGCTCGACGTGGCCGCCGGGCTGAGCCATAGCCACGAGCGGCAGGTGCTGCACCGCGACGTCAAGCCAGCCAACGTCTTCCTGACCGCCGACGGTCACGCGAAGCTCGGCGACTTCGGCACGGGCGTCTTCATGGGCGACGAGGGAACGGACCGCGTGGGCACCGCCTTCTACATGGCGCCCGAGGTCTTCGAGGGCAACCCCGCCGGGGTGCGGTCCGACATCTACTCGCTGGGGGTGCTCGCCTACGAGGTGATCGCTGGCGAGCGGCCGTTCGTCGGCGCCTCGTACGACGCCCTGATGGTCGCGCACCGCACGGGGGTGCCCAAGGACCTGCGCACCCTGCGCCCCGGCCTCGGCATCGAGGTGGTGCGCGTCGTGTCGCACGCCATGATGCGCGACCCGGCCAAGCGCTTCGGGTCGGCGCGGGAGTTCGCGGTGGCGTTGGCCCGCGCCGCCGGCCTGGCGGAGGCGGCGGGCGGCGAGGCCGAGGCCGATGGGGCGGCGCAGCAGCCGGCGGGACGGGGCGGCAGGCCCGGCACGCGGCCGGGGACGCGTCCCGGCGCCACCGCCGGGAGCGAGGCCGGCAAGGGTGAGGGCGAGCGGGGGACCGCGCGGGCGGCGGGGCGGCGCGGCGGCGGCCTGTTCGGTTGGTTGAGGCGCAGGCGCGACTGAGGCGGAGCGGCGGGCGGGCGGTCCGCGGTCGGCCCTCGCTTCGGGGTCCGTGACGACCTAGCGCCGCCGTCCGGCCTGGTAACCTGATCTCCGAGCGCGGCGGTCAACTATGGCGACGACCCGCGCCTGATTCGAGTTAGAATCGGAACGAGTCCTACTTGAGGTCGAGGCTCTGGCGGAGGCCGGTGGGCCGCGACCGCAGCGCCGGGTGACTTCCACGAGAGGTGCAGACATGAGCGACAAGCAACTCGAGATCAGGGGCCTACACGCCCGGATCGTCGGCGGCGACGAGATCCTGAAGGGGGTCGACCTGGTCGTGCCCCGCGGCGAGGTGCACGCCCTGATGGGCCCCAACGGCTCCGGCAAGTCCACGCTCGCCAAGGTGATCGCCGGCGACCCCCAGTACGAGATCACCGCGGGCGACATCCTGCTCGAGGGCCAGTCGATCCTAGAGATGGAGCCAGACGAGCGCGCCCGCGAGGGGCTCTACCTCGCGTTCCAGTACCCCGTCGAGGTCCCGGGCGTCTCCATCGCCAACTTCCTGCGGCTGGCGCTCAACGCGCGTCGCGAGGAGGGCGACGAGATCGGCGTCATGGAGTTCTACAAGAAGCTGCAGCGCGCCGTGAAGGAACTCAACTGGGACGACTCGATCATCGAGCGCAACCTTCACGAGGGGTTCTCCGGCGGGGAGAAGAAGCGCTCCGAGATCCTGCAGCTCCTCGTGTTGGAGCCGCGCTACGCCATCCTCGACGAGACCGACTCCGGCCTCGACGTCGACGCGCTCAAGGTGGTCTCGCAGGGCGTCAACGCGGCGCGGGGCCCGGAGTTCGGGGCCCTCGTCATCACGCACTACCAGCGCCTCCTCAACTACATCGTCCCCGACCGGGTGCACGTCATGGTCCACGGCCGCGTGGTCAAGTCGGGCCCCAAGGAGCTCGCCATGGAGCTCGACCAGAAGGGCTACGAGTGGGTCCGCGAGGCCGTGGGGGCCTGAGCGCGGCGTGGTAGGCCACGACAGCGGCAGTGCAGCCCGCACGCAACGACCGGGCGCAGGGAAGAAGAAGGGCGGAGGGACGGCGAGTGTCCGACCTTAGCAACCAACCACAGCAAGACGTGCACCCCGACGCGGCCAAGCTCGAGGGGATGCAGCACACCAAGCAGTACGAGTTCAAGCTCGAGGAGAACTACTTCTTCAAGTCCGACCGCGGGCTGACCAAGCGCGTGGTGGAGCAGATCAGCTACTTCAAGGGCGAGCCCGAGTGGATGCTCAAGTTCCGCCTGAAGGCGCTCGAGATCGCAGAGAAGAAGGGCCGGCCCAAGTGGGGCCCCGACCTCTCCGGCCTGAACTTCGACGATATCTTCTTCTACGTCCGCCCCAACGAGAAGCAGGGCACGGCCGGGTCGTGGGACGACATCCCCGAGGACGTCCGCAAGACGTACCAGCGCCTGGGGGTGCCCGAGGCCGAGCAGCGCGCCCTGGCGGGCGTGGGCGCCCAGTACGAGTCGGAGATGGTCTACCACAAGCTCAAGGCCGAGTGGGAGAAGCTCGGGGTGCTGTTCCTCGACACCGACACGGGCCTGAAGGAGCACCCGGAGATCTTCAAGGAGTACTTCGCCTCGGTCATCCCGCCCGAGGACAACTACTTCGCCGCCGTGAACTCGGCCGTCTGGTCGGGCGGCTCCTTCGTCTACGTGCCCGAGGGCGTGCACGTGGAGGTGCCGCTGCAGGCCTACTTCCTGTTGAACGCCGAGAACGTCGGCCAGTTCGAGCGCACCCTCATCATCGGCGCGCCGGGCTCCAAGTTCCACTACATCGAGGGCTGCACGGCGCCCGCCTACACGAGCAACTCGTTCCACTCCGGCGTCATCGAGATCGTGTGCCAGGAGAACAGTCACGTGCGCTACTCGACCATCCAGAACTGGTCGCACAACGTCTACAACCTCGTCACTCAGCGCGCCATGGTGCACGCCGGCGCCAGCATGGGCTGGCTCGACGGCAACCTCGGCTCCAAGACGACCATGAAGTACCCCAGCACCTATCTGGTGGGGGAGGGCGCGCACGGCGAGATCCTCTCCATCGCGTTCGCCACCGACGGCCAGCACCAGGACGCCGGCGCCAAGGTGATCCACGTGGCGCCCAACACCACGAGCAGCGTGGTGAGCAAGTCGATCTCCAAGGGCACGGGGCGCTCCAGCTACCGCGGCCTGGTGCAGATCCACGAGGGCGCCACCAACGCGCGCTCGAACGTGGAGTGCGACGCGCTCCTCCTCGACGAGAACGCCCGCACCGACACGTTCCCGTACATCGAGATAAGCGAGAAGACGGCGCACGTGGGCCACGAGGCCACGGTCAGCAAGCTCGACGACGAGCAGATCTTCTACCTGATGACCCGCGGCCTCAAGGAGGACGAGGCCATGGCGCTCATCGTGCGCGGCTTCCTGGACCCCGTGGCGAAGGAG
Source organism: Trueperaceae bacterium (assembly GCA_019454765.1). Classification (NCBI taxonomy): domain Bacteria; kingdom Thermotogati; phylum Deinococcota; class Deinococci; order Trueperales; family Trueperaceae; species Trueperaceae bacterium. The sequence continues at coordinate 50,263 of JACFNR010000007.1, forward strand.
CTGCCCCTCGAGTACGCGGTGGAGCTGAACCGGCTCATCGAGCTCGAGATGGAAGGGAGCGTCGGCTGACGTGGCGACGCTGCTAGACAACCCCGCCGTCGACGCGGCCGCCGTCGAGGCCATCGTCGAGGCGTACGCGGAGCCCGCCTGGCTCGCCGACGAGCGCCGCGCCGCCCTGAGGTCCTACGCCGCGGCGCCCTTCCCGACCGAGAAGACGGAGGAGTGGCGCTACACGCAGCTGAAGCGCTTCCGGCTCGACGGCCTGGCGCTCGCCAAGGCGCCGAAGGACGAGTCCGTGCCGGAACGGATCCGCATGCGCATCGCCGACTCGGACGCCGAGGGCGTGATGGTTCACAAGGGTAACCGGGTCGTGCTGCGCCAGGCGAACATCAAGGAGGCGGGCGTGGTCTTCACCGACCTCCGCACCGCCGTCCGCGAGCACGAGGAGCTCCTGCGGCGCCACCTCTACAGCGTGGTGAACGCCACCCAGACGAAGTACACGGCCCTCAACTCGGCCCTGTGGGAGAACGGCACCTTCGTCTACGTGCCCAAGGACGTGGAGGTCGAGCTGCCGCTCGGTGCCTTCACCACGGCCGACGCGGGCGGCATCGGGCTCGGCCGCACCCTCATCGTGCTCGACGTCAACTCCCGCCTCACCTTCATCGACGAGTACACGAGCGAGCCGTTCGAAGAGCGCCTCTTCTTCGACGCCGCCACCGAGATCGTGCTGCAGGAGGGCGCCAAGCTCCGCTACGTCAGCCTCCAGAACTGGAGCCGCAACGTGGCGCACATGAACAAGCTGCGCGCTCACCTCGGCAAGGACGCGCGCCTCGAGTCGGTCACGGTGAGCCTCGGCGCCGACGCCGCGCGCGCCGAGGTGGAGAGCCGCCTCGAGGGGCCCGGCTCCGAGAGCGAGATGCTGGGGCTCTACTTCGCCGACGAGGGGCAGCACTTCAACCAGTTCACGCTCCAGCACCACGCCACGGAGCGCGGCTTCTCGGACGTGCTCTTCAAGGGCGCGGTGCGCGACGCCAGCCAGGCCGTCTACTCGGGCCTCATCGTGGTCGACCCGCACGCGCAGAAGACCGACGCCTACCAGACGAACCGCAACCTGCTCCTCGACGAGGAGGCGGAGGTCGTCTCCATCCCGCAGCTCGAGATCGCGGCCAACGACGTGAAGTGCTCCCACGGCTCCACCACCGGCCCCGTGCCGGAGGACCAGCGCTTCTACCTCATGAGCCGCGGCCTCAGGCCGGAGGTGGCCGAGCACGTGCTCGTCACCGGCTTCCTCTACGAGGTGATGAGCCGCGTGACGCTCCCGAAGGTCGCCGAGTACGTGGAGCGCGTGGTGCAGGCCAAGCTCGGCGTGCCCGGGGTGAAGGAGAAGCTGTGACCGTCGCCACGGAGGCCGTCGACGTCGGGGCCTCCGAGGAGTTCCCGGAGGGTTCGATCACGGCCCGGACGGTGGGTGACACGGACGTCGTGGTCATCCGGCAAGGCGGCGAGCTGTTCGTGCTGCCCGACCGCTGCACCCACCAGCGCTACCCGCTGAACGACGGCGAGTTGCTCGACGGCAAGATCAAGTGCGTCCACCACGGGGCTACCTTCGACCTGCACTCGGGCCGGGCCACGCTCCCGGCGGTCGAGAAGATCCAGCTCTTCACCGCGGCCGAGTCGGGCGGGCGCGTGACGGTGACGTTGCAGGAGCTCTGAGCTAGGGTCCGTCACGCGACCGGGAACCGCAGCGCACGGCGCGGGAGCACGCTTCCGCGCCGCGCCCGCCTTCCGGCCCTCAGCGACCCGCGGCCGCGCCCAGCACGACCACGCTCGCCTGGACGTGGTCCGGCGCGAGCCCCTCGCTCGTCTTGAACGTGACGCCGACGCTACCGGCCGGCAGGCCGAGCAGGTCGGCCACCGACGCGGCGATCCGCTCGCGCAGGGGTCCCAGCTTCGGCGCGTCGAGCGTGACCACGGCCGCCACGTTCGTGATGGCGCTAGAGCCGGCGTGGCGCTCCAGTTCGGCGAGGACGCCACGGACGATGGCGCGGCTGTCGAGGCCCGCGAACGCGGGGTCCGACGGCGGGAAGAGCTTGCCTATGTCGCCGAGGGCGCGCGTGGACAGGAGCGCGTCCGCCAGCGCGTGCAGGAGCACGTCGCCGTCGGAGTGGGCGTCGGCGCCGCGCTCCGAGGGCACGGTCACGCCGCCGATCACGAGCCGCTTGCCCGGCACCAGCCGGTGGGCGTCCTGACCGTGGCCGATGCGGAGTGCCATAGGCATGGCGCATCCTACCAGCGGTCCAGCGCGCGTCCGCTTAGGGGTGGTACCGCGCCGCAGCCGGCCGGCGCGTCCCCCTGAAGGCGAGGTCGGCCGGCGCGTACCGCGCGGGTGCCGGTCCTCGCGTCGACGGCTGAGCGATGCTGTTCTTCGCGCCCACGAGCCTTCGCCCGCGGGTGGCGTTCGAGGCCGGCGCCGCCAGGATGGGGTCGCACCCGGTGACGTTCCCGTGCGAGACGCTCGAAGAACCCGGGGCGCGCGTCGGAGTGGCGAGCTACCTGGCGCAGTGGGCCGACGTGCTCGTCGTGCGGCACCGGGACATCGGCGCGGTGGAAGGCCTAGCGGCTGCCCAGGCGCTGCCGGTGGTCGACGCCATGACGGACGTCGACCGCCCGTCAAGACAGTCTTGACAAAATCGATGGTGTCAATATAACCTTGACGCATGAAAGACGTAGCGAACCACCCCGTGACCGGCAACCCCCTCCTGGTAGTCGTCTCCGGAAGCCTCTGCGCGATCTGCGCCGCCGGTGCCGGCGTCACGAGCGGCGCTCTTCGGATCGTGCTCGTCGCCTTCGCCGTCGGTATGGCCGCCCTGGCCGGCGGCGGCCTCAGGGTCGTGCTCGCTAGCCACGGCCCGGGCGCGCACGCCGGCGGCACGCAAGGGAGCGGCGCAGGAACCTCCGAGCCTCGGCGGGACGGGGTCGCCAAGCGGTGACGACCCGGGGCCCCGACTTGGAGGACCTCCTAGCCCGCGCCCTGGCGGAGGCGGACCCCACCCTCGAACAACGCGTCGGCGTCGATCAGACGGCGTACCTCGACCTCATCCGCCTCGGTGTCCGAGCCGGCGCCTTCGCCGACGAGGTGCTGCAGCGCGCCGTGGGCTCGGCTCGCGCCGCGGGGCTGAGCTGGGAGGCCATCGGCGCGGAACTAGGCGTCAGTCGCCAGGCCGCTCAGCAGCGTTTCGGCGCGGCGCTCCCGAACGCCCGGGTGCCGGTGGTGCCGGAGCAGGGCGACCCGGCGCGTCAGCGTCTCCTCACGCCCCTGACGGCCTTCAACGAGATGGCCGTGCTCGGGCGGGTCGGGCGCTACGGCTGGCACTCGGTGGCCTACGGTCCGACCTTCCACATCGTCGAGAAGTCCGAGCAGCAGTGGGATCACGTCCGCGTGCCTAGCTTCGGGCGGCGCTCCGCGAGCCTCGAAGCGGCCGGCTGGCAGAGCATCGGTCGCGGCTGGTTCCCGTGGGCCTACTACAAGCGGCAGGCGGGCGCGGCGGCCCTCGCCGAGCCGCCCGGTTGGGACCCGCTGGCCTGAGATCAGGGCCGGAAGGCCTCGACTATCCCGCTGGTCTCCGGGAGCGGCGCGACTTCCAGTTCGGCCTCGAGCCGCGCCGCGAACCGGCGGTAACGCTCCAGCGCCTCCCCGCGCCTGCCCCGCCGCACGAGTTCCGCGAGCAGGCGTTGCCACGCCGCTTCCTCCAACGGCTCGAGCTCCAGGACCCGCTCCAGGAACGGCAGCGGGTCAGCTCGCCTGCCTGCCGACTCGAGCAGCAGTGTCGCCACCTCCCGTCTAAGCGTGTAGCGGAGCTCCTCGACCGGTTCCAGGTCGACACCGGGAGCGAACGGTTCGCGGTAGAGCTCCAGCACGCGCTCGGCGTCGCCTGCGGACAGGGCTGACCGCAGCTCCCACAGGTCGACCCGTGCGTTGTGCAAGCCCTCCTCGTGGAGGTACGTCTTCACCCCCCACGGCTCGAGCGCCTTGCGAAGCTGGTTGAGCTGCACGTGCAGGTTGTTGAGCACGCTCCGCCGGCTCACGTCCGGCCACAGCACCGCCCCGATCCGGGAGCGGTCGAGCCGCAGGGCCATGAGCGTGAGGATGGCCTTGTGCCGGCCCTTCAGCGGGACCGCTTCACCCAGCACGGTCGTGGTGTGCGTGCCGAGTAGCCGGACGTCCAGCGGCGGGATCTCGCCCAAGCGCGCGGCCACGGCTTCGCGCCAACCGGAACGGAGCACGCCGGTCAGGTCGTAACTGTAGCTCAGCTCCGGCCTGGAGCGCGGCAGGGCGCCGAGCGGCACCAACGAGGCCAGCGCTTCGGCGCCGAGCTGGGTGCCGTCCAACAGAGCGCTCAGGTCGGCCGGCCGGCGCGTCACCTGGTACTGCGCCGCCAGCCGGCCGAGTCGCGCGAGCCGCGGCTCCCCCTCGAACGCCGGCGGCAGGGCGGCGACCGCCTCCGCGTGCCGGCCCGAGGCCTCCAGGGCGAGAGCGAGCTCGGAGCGGGACTCGGGGCCGGTGCGGTTCGCCGCTATCTCGAGCGCGGCCTCAGGCCGGCCGGCGCGCCGCAACGCCCTCGCCCACAGCGCGTTGAGCCGGTCGGCGGAGCCGGGGTCGACCGCCGCCCACGGCTCGAACGCCCCGGCCAACCGCGGGAACTCCGCCGTGTCGCCGCGCAGGCAAGCGGCCTCGGCGGCGGCGATCAGCGCCACGGCGCGGTTTGTCTGCGACCGCGCCGCCTCCTCCAGGTGAGCCTCGGCGCCGGCGCGGCCGAGCAGGGCCAGGTAGCGGCCAAGGAGGGCGTGACTCACCGCGGCGTTGTAGGACCCCTGCGGTTGGCTGCGCAGTCGCGCCTCGAGGGCCAGGAGCAGGCCCGTCAGGTCGCCGCGCAGCTCCCACCCGACCTGCGCGAGCCGGAGCTCGGCGCTCAGGCGGATCGACGCGCTGCCGTCCGGGCCGAGCTCGGCGATGGCTCGGTGCAACAGGTCCTCCACCTCGTGCCAGGAGCGGTTGCCCAGGGGGAACGCGCTGGCGTTGAAGAGGAAGTCGCCGCGTTCGTCGCTCGACGCCGCGGCCAGGCACCCCTCCGCCTGCGCGAGGAGGCGGCGGTAGCGCTCCACTTGATCCAGCGGCAGGTCGAACACCCACCAGCCGAGCGCCTGGAGTCTCTGGCCCGCGCTCGCGGCGGGAGAGCCGGCCACCTGCTCGTAGCTCCGGCGCGCCGCGCCGAGGTCGCCCGTGACCGACTGGGCCCAGGCGCGGTTCAGCAGCCTCACCGGACCTGGCGGGGTCGCGCAGGCCGCGTCCCAGCGCAGGTAGTCGGTAGGCTCCGCGGCGGCGAGGTCGGCGTGGCTCTCGAGGACACGGGAGAGCTCCGCGGTTTGATGCGTTCGCCGCAGCGCCTCGGCGAGGACAGCGACCGGCAGGCGCCTTGCCGCGCCGAGGACCGCGCGGGCGCACCCGGGGCCGTGGGAGGCGAGCAGCGCCTCCGCCAGCCACGGGTGCAGCCGGTAGCCCGATTCGACCTCCTGCGCGAACCCGGCCTTGGCCAGCCGCGCGCTCGCTCCCCTGGCCGCCGCCGTCGGCAGGTACGGCACTCCCGCGAGGAGGAGCGCCTCCAGCCAAGTCCGCAGCCCAAGGCTGGCGCGGACGCCGGCGAGGAGCGCCGCCGGCTCGGGCTGCTCGCCGGTCAGGGCGGCGAAGTGGGTCGGGAGGGGCCAGCCGGCGGTCCGTTGCCACGTCCGCTCCCCGAGCGCAGCGTCACCGAACAGTGCCACCGCCTCCGCCAGGTTGAACGCCAGGTCTCCGCTCGTGAGGTGCACGAGGCGCCCCTGCGTGGTGAGACGCGGCAGTTCGGCCACCGGGAGCGGGCCGCGGCTCGCCAGCAGGACTAGGCCCTCCATGCGGCTGAGCACGAGGTCCAGGTCCCTGGCGGAGTCCGCCTCCTCGATCACCAGCAGGGTGGGCACGGCCCATAGCGCCTCCGTGAGCGCCGACAGGGGCGTCTCCGGGGCGATGCCCAGGGCGGACGCCAGGGCGGAGCGGAGGTCGGGGCGCCCCTCGGCGCTCGCCCAGAACACGCGCCAACCGGCCGCCTCCAGTAGGTCGGCCCACTGCGCCGCCAGCACGCTCTTCCCGTAACCGAAGGGAGCCTCGAGCCACACCACGTGGCCGGCGCTGTCCGGCAGCCTTCCCGACAGCCGGGGCCGCGGCAGGTACAGGGAGCTGGGTCTTGGGCGGAAGCCGCGCATTGGCGTCGAGCCAGTGTAGCGACCGGCGCGGTTAAGCGCGCGTTAATACCGGTGCTGCTAGGAAGAGTCATGGAGACGGTCAGTTCCGGGTGGGTGCGCCTCCGCGCAGCTGCAGCCACCCGTGTCGCCGCACTTCTGTTCGCGGTGGTCCTCTCGCCGGCGAGCCCGGCGCACGCCCAGGTGCCTGGCTTCCTGCAGGTCGGTTCCAGGCTGACGTGGCAGGCGGGCGGCTCGAGCCTGGAGGGGAGCCGTCTGGTCCCCAACCCCAACGGCTGGCTGTGGCAGAACGGGCAGTGGAACCAGCTCGAGAGCACCTACGGCGGGGGCGGGGTGGGGTACACGCAGGTGAACATCGTGGGCGCCGGCCCCGACGGGCTCGTGGGCGACGTCCGCAGCTTCCTGAACACAGACCTGAACGCGGGGACCTTCGTGCAATCCGGGGTCGACGCCGTGGTGGGCGACCTGTCCGGGCTCCTGCCGTACTGGCGCTCGCCGGCCCAGCTCGCTGCGCTGCCGGAGGGGTTCGACGGTCTGACCAGCGTGAAGCGCGGCCCGAGGGTGTTCGGTGGAGCCACTTACGACACGATCTCCATAGCCACGATGGCGCAGGGAAGCTACACGAGCCACGTCTACGACGCGGCCACCGGCCTCCTGCTTTTCGGTGGCAGCATGGACGCTCAACCAGGGGTGCTCACGGTCGGGCCGGACGGCGCCGTGCTCCAGCAGAACCGCGGGTCGGTGAACTACACTCACCTGCTGTTCGCCGGCGCCCGGCAGCTGCAGGTGCCGTGGGCCGGGGCGGCGCTGCCGGCGTGGCTGGCTCCCGGCGCGAGCCTCGCCTACCAGGGGCAGTCGAGGGGCGAGATGGCGGGCAGCGGGCTACCGCCGCTGCCGGGCAGCGCGCTCAGCGTGGGCTTCGCGTTCGACGGCGCCGTGGCCGGCGCGCTCGTCGGACGCTACTGGACGCAGCTGGCCAACTCGGCGGGGTTGCCTCCCAACCAGTCGGTCACGCTGCGGGCAGTCGGCAGTGCCGCGTTCGACGGCCCCTGGCTCCCGCCCGAGGGGCTGGCGCGGTTAGCCCCCGGCCAGGTCCTCGACCAGGACCCGCTCACCGGCCAGGTAGCGTACTTCGCCGGCGTCCAGGACGGTTACCCGGCCATCGTGGTCGGCGGCAGCACCGACGACCTGACCCAGTACTACGACCCGCAGACGGGGCTGATGGTCTTCAGCCGCTACCGCAAGCTCGCGCCCGGCATCGGCATGCAGGTGAACGAGGTCTGGTACGCCGGCCAGTAGCGGCGCGCCGGCCAGTAGCGGCGCGCCGGCGCTAGCTCGTCAGGCGGGTTGCGCCTCGTACTTGCCGACGTGGTAGCTGCCCACCTCCGTGCGCAGGCTGATCGACAAGCGGTTCCACGTGTTGATGGCCGCGATGGCGAGCGTGAGGTCGACGAGTTCCTTCTCGCTGAACTGCGCCCGCACGCGCTCGTATAGCTCGTCGGGGACGTCGTTCTGCGAGATGAGCGTCAGGGCCTCCGTCCACTCCAGCGCCGCGCGTTCACGGTCGGTGTAGAAGGGCGCTTCGCGCCAGGCGGGCAGCACGTATAGCCGCTGCTCGGTCTCGCCGGCAGCCCGCGCGTCCTTCGAGTGCATGTCGAGGCAGAAGCCGCAGCCGTTGATCTGCGAGGAGCGCATCTTCACGAGGTTCACGAGGGACTCCTCGAGGCCGCTATGCCTCACGTACGCCTCGAGCTTGTAGAGCCCGCTCAGCCCGTCGTGGCCGACCTTGGCGTAATCGATGCGAGTTGACATGGTTACCTCCGTCGCGTCGGCGCCATTCCCGCGCCGCCCGTGTGCCCGCGCGGCGCGGGGAAGGGCGCCGTGTAGTGGGGAGGGCGGGCCCGCGGACTCGCCGACAGGTCAGGCTACGTCCGGGCCGAACGCCGCGCCTCACCACGCGTCACGCACGCCTCGTGCGATGATCGGCGGCGTGTCCCGCACCGTCGGCGCCCTCGCCCTCGTGGTCGTCACCCTCATCTGGGGCAGCACGTTCGTGGTCGTCAAGGAGGCGCTGGACACGATCCCCGTGTCGCTGCTGCTCGCGGTGCGCTTCACGCTCGCTGCGCTGCTCCTCGCCTGGGCGCCTTGGGACCGGCGGGCGGTCGTGCCGGCGCTCGTGCTCGGCGTCCTCTCGTTCGTGGGCTTCGGGACGCAGACCATCGGGCTCTCCATCACCAGCGCGTCGAACGCCGCGTTCATCACGGGTCTGTCGGTCATCCTCACGCCGCTCGTCGCCAAGGCGTGGCTCGGGCGGTCGCTGGCGCCGCGGGTCGTGGCGGCGGCGCTGGTGGCCGTGGCCGGGCTGGCGCTCATCACGCTGCGTGATGGCGTGGCCGGCGTGAACGGCGGCGACCTGATCGTCCTAGTCACGGCGCTCACCTACGCCGTCTACATCGTCTACCTGGGCGAGGTGGCCGGGCGGGTGAGGGGCACGTCGCTCGCCATGATGCAGCACCTGCCCATGGCGGCCCTCGCGTGGCTGTGGGCCGCGCCGCAGGCGCGTCTCCTGCCTGCGGTGCCGCTCACCACCTACCTGGCCATCGCCTACCTGGCCGTCGTCGCGACCGCCCTGGTCGCGGTGGTCCAGACGTACGCGCAGCGCGTCGTCCCCGCGCACCTTGCGGCGCTGATATTCGTGCTCGAGCCGGTCTTCGCCGCGGGGTTCGCGGCCGTGCTCATCGGCGAGCGGCTGGGGCCGCTCGGGTGGGCCGGCGCCGGCCTCATCCTCGGCGCCATGTTCCTGGCCGAGGGCAGGCTGCCGGCCCGTAGGCCGGGGGCGCGCTGAGTCGCCACGGCCCGGGTGTCGGCGCGCACGTGATGGGGGCCGGCGTCAGCCCCTGAACGGGTAGACGAGCGTCAGCCCGGCGAGGACCTCGCCGCGACCGACGTCCCCTGTCAGGATCGTGACGCAGTTGGCTCGCCGCGCCGCTGCGAGCAGCTGAGCGTCCCAGGGCGCGAGCTTGTGAGACCGCGCTACCTCCACGGCGCCGGTGACCAGCGGGGCGTCCACTGCCACGACGTTCAGCTGTGCGGCCAGCAGGTCGACCGCCTCCTCGGCGACGCTCTCGGGCACGGTCGGCGACAGCTTGCAGGTCACGACCCAGGAGAACTCGCTCAGGGCCTGGCTGCTGATCGTTCAGTTGACCGAGGCGTCCGCCAGGAGGGCTCGGCCGTGGCGCGCTTGCGCTCGTCCCGGCGGTCGAAGGCGTAGACCAGCACGTTCGTGTCTAGGAACGCGGCCACCGGAGGCGCCCTTCGTAGATGTCGTCGCGGGTCCAGGTGCGCTCGGAGTCGTGGTGACCGGCCTCGTTAAGGTCAACGAGCTCTAAGAGCC
>JACFNR010000007.1:60047-80532 GCA_019454765.1 Trueperaceae bacterium
GGTCCACCAGCCACCGGTCGGTTACGGCCCCTCAGGAGCCGTCCCGCTGCAGCTGCTCGACCACGCCCCTATCCTCCAGGGTACTGGTGTCGCCTATCAGCTCCTGGCCGGCGGCCACGCTCCTAAGGAGGCGGCGCATGATCTTGCCGGAGCGCGTCTTGGGCAAAGCGTCCGCGAAGCGCACCTCGTCGGGCCGCGCGATGGCGCCGATCTCGGTGGCCACGTGCTTGCGGAGCTCCTCGCGCAGGGTCGCCGTGGCGTCGAACCCCTGCTCGAGCGTCACGAACGCCACGATGCCCTGGCCCTTTATCTCGTCGGGGCGGCCGACCACGGCGGCCTCGGCCACGGCGGGGTGGGAGACGAGCGCCGACTCGACCTCCATCGTTCCGAGGCGGTGGCCAGACACGTTGACCACGTCGTCGACGCGCCCCATCACCCAGAAGTAGCCGTCCTCGTCCTTGCGGGCGCCGTCGCCGGAGAAGTAGACGTGCGGGACCTCGCCCCAGTACTGGTTGCGGTAGCGGTCGTCGTCGCCGTACACGGTGCGGAGCATGCCGGGCCACGGGCGCCGCATCACCAGGTAGCCGCCCTGGTTGACGGGCGCGTCGTTGCCGTCCGCGTCGACCACGGCGGCGTCGACCCCGAATAGGGGCAGCCCCGCCGAACCGGGCTTGGTGGCGTGAACGCCTGGGATGGTCGAGATCATGATGGCCCCGGTCTCCGTCTGCCACCACGTGTCCACGATGGGGCAACGGTCGCCGCCGATCACGCGCCGGTACCACATCCACGCTTCCGGGTTGATGGGCTCGCCCACTGTGCCGATGAGGCGCAGGCTGGACAGGTCGTGCTTCTCCGGCCACTCGCGGCCGAGCTTGATGAAGGCGCGGATGGCCGTGGGCGCCGTGTAGAACACGCTCACGCGGTAGCGCTCGATCATCTCCCAGAAGCGGTCGGGGGCGGGGTAGGTGGGGTTCCCCTCGTACATCACCTGCGTGGCCCCGTTCGACATGAGGCCGTACACGACGTAGGAGTGCCCCGTCACCCAGCCGATGTCGGCCGTGCACCAGAAGATGTCGTTGTCGCGGAGGTCGAAGACGTACTTGGCCGTCAGCGAGGTGTGGACGAGGTAGCCGCCGACGGTGTGGAGCACGCCCTTCGGCTTGCCGGTCGAACCGGAGGTGTAGAGCACGTACGCCGGGTGCTCGGCGTCGACGGGAACTGCCTCGCACTGGTCCGAGGCGTCCGTCATCAGCTCGTGGTACCACTCGTCGCGTCCCGGCTCCATGTCGACCACGTTCTCGGCGCGCCTCACCACGATCACGTGCTTGACGCTCGGGCTGGAGGCCAGCGCCTCGTCGACGGCCGGCTTGAGGGGCAGCACGGCGCCGCGGCGGTAGCCGCCGTCCGCCGTGATGACCAGGCTGGCCTTCGCATCGTTGATGCGGTCGGTCAGGGCGTGCGACGAGAAGCCCCCGAACACGACGGAGTGGGTGGCGCCGATGCGTGCACACGCCAGCATGGCCACGATGGCCTCGGGGATCATGGGCATGTAGATGGCCACCCGGTCGCCGAGCTTCACGCCCTTGCCCTTGAGCACGTTCGCGAAGCGGCTGACCTCCGTGAGCATCTGGCCGTAGGTGATGGTGCGCTTGTCGCCCGGCTCGCCCTCCCAGAAGAAGGCGACCTTGTTGGCCTTGCCCTCGGCCACCTGGCGGTCGAGGCAGTCGTAAGCCAGGTTGGTCTTGCCGCCCACGAACCACTTGACGTGGGGCTCGTCCCACTCGACGACCTTGCTCCACGGCTCGAACCAGTGGTGGCGCTTCGCCGCCTCGCCCCAGAAGGCCTCCGGGTCGTCGATCGACTGACGGTACATGCGCTCGTAGTCCGCGGGGTCCCCCAGCAGGGCCCGGCGCTGGAACGCCTTGGGAGGGGCGAACTCGCGATCCTCTTGCAGGATGGAATCGATGGTGTCGGCCATGGGGTCCTCCAGTCAGGTCGGCGCGGGGCCGCGCCCTACCGAATAAGGTTGCCTGTACTCGCACGCGAGTCTATCGCACGGGCGCCCTCGGAGCGGCAGCGGCCGCCCGTCCGGTGCGGCCCTCACCGCAGCCACGCGCGCGGCAGCCGCCACCAGCCGGGCGTGAAGACGATGAAGACGGTCACGACCTCCAGACGGCCGGCGTACATGGCGAACATGAGCAGGAGCTTCCCGGCCGCGGGCAGGTGGTCGAGGTGCCCGATGGGCGCGTAGGGGCCGAGCCCGGGCCCGGTGTTGCCGAGCGAGGCGATCGAGGCGCTCACGGCGCTCGTGAAGTCCGCCCCCAGGAAGACCAACCCCAACGCCGTCGCGGCGAACAGCCCGACGTAGAGGCTGATGAAGGCCGCCACGGCGCGGACGACGTCCTCGGGGACGGTCCGGTTGCCGACGCGCACGGGCAGGACGGCGCGAGGATGCAGCGCCTGCTTCACCTCGCGCGCCGTGTTCTTGACGATGAGGAGCCAGCGGATCACTTTCACGCCCCCGCTGGCCGAGCCGCCGCAACCGCCCACGAACATGAGGAGGAGCAGGATCGCCTGCGCCGGCAGACCCCACTCCCGGAAGTCGGCGGAGGCGAAGCCGGTGCTGGTCACCATGCTGGCGGCCTGGAAGAGGCCGTGGCGCAGCGCGTCGCCGGCACCATGCTCGGCGCGCAACAGGAGGGCCAGCAGTAGGCCCGCCGTGAGGATGATGCCGGCGTACGCCCGGAACTCAGGGTCCCTCAGCACGTCGCGCGGGTGGCCGGTCACCGCGCGGTAGACGAGGAAGAAGCTCGTGCCCGACAGGGTCATGAACACCACGCCTATCCACTGCAGCGCCGGTTCCTGGTACGCCGCGAAGCTGTTGGCGTTGGGACTGAAGCCGCCGGCGGCCAGCGTCCCGAAGGCGTGGGCCAGGGCCTCGAACGGTCCCATGCCCGCCAGCAGGTAGGCGGCGGCGCAGGCGAGGGTGAAGGCGAGGTAGAGCGTGACCACCGCCAGGGCCGTCTGCCTCAGGCGCGGGGTCAGGCGCTCCTGGTTCGGCCCCGGCATCTCCGCGTGGAAGACCTGCCTGCCGGCGATGGCGAGCTGCGGGAACACCGCCAGGAAGAGCACCAGGATGCCCACGCCGCCCACCCACTGCGACACGGCCCGCCATAGGAGCAGCGTGTCGGGAACGAGCGCGAAGTCGGCGATGGTGGTGGCGCCGGTGGTCGTGAAGCCGCTCATGGACTCGAAGAAGGCGTCGAGGGGCCCAAGCTCGCCGCTCACGGCGTACGGGATGGCGCCCAGCGCTGGCAGCAGCAACCAGGAGAGCAGCACGGTGTTGAGGGCCTCGCGGCGGCTCGGGTCGGCGTCGGGGCTGCCGAGGCGTCGCAACAGCCAGCCGAGAGGCACGGCCGCCACGGCGGTGAGCAGGAAGCCGGCGTACGGGTCGCCGACGGCCAGGGCGTAGACGCAGAAGAGGGCGGCCGCGACGCTGAGCGCCAGCAGGCCCGTCCCCAGCACGTACGGCAGGAACCGGCCGCGGGTGCCCAGCCGCGCCGCCACGGCCGGCGTCACTCCCCCTGCTTCCTGCCGCGGCGGTCCTCGAGCCACTCCTCGACGCTCGCCACGGCCTCGGGGACGGTGACGACGTAGAGGTGATCGCCTGGGCGGATGACGGTCTCGCCGTTGGGCACGATGATGCGGTCGTCGCGCAGCACCGCGCCGATCAGCATCGGGACGGGCGTGCCGAGGTCCATGACGCGCCCCCCACCGCCGCCCTCCGGGAACGTCACCTCCATCACCTCGGCCCGGTCCTCGATGGTGGCCAGGTGCTCGACCTCGTCGACGCCGAGCCAGTTGAGGACCTCCTGCACGGCCGCGGCGCGCGGGGTGAGGGGCGAGTCGACGCCGACCCGCATGAAGAGGCGCCGGTTGCGGGTGCGGCCCACGCGCGTGACGACCTTGGGGATGCCGAGCTGCTTGCTGAGGAGCGACACGAGCAGGTTCTTGGCGTCGTCGTCGGTCACGGCGACCATGGCGTCGGCGTCCTCCACGCGCTCCTGCTCGAGCAGCTCGAGGTCGGTGCCGTCGCCCCTGAGGACGAGGGCGTGCGGCAACCACTGCGCCAGCTTCTCGCACCGCTCGGGGTCCTCCTCGATGATGGTGAGCTCGGCGCGGTTGGCGCCGAGCTGCTGCGCCACCATGAAACCGACGTTGCCGCCGCCGACGATCACGACCTTGGGCGAGCGCTTGTGGGGCGCGAAGCGGCGCTGCAGCTCCCGCATGCGCTCGGTGGAACCCATGAAGACGACGCGGTCGCCCGGCTCGAACACGGTGGGGCCGGTGGGGATGAGGAAGGCGTCGCCCTTGATCGCGCCCACGGCGAGCACGCCGGGCGGCAGCGTGAGGCTGCCGAGGCTGGCGCCCAGGAACGGGTCGTGAGCCTCCAGCAGGAACTCGAGGAGCATGATGCGGCCGTTGGCGAAGCGGGCGCTGTCGATGGCCCGCGGCACCTTGACGATGTCGGCGATCTGGTGCGCCAGGATGCGCTGCGGCCACAACACCCGGTCGATCAGGAGGCCAACGGATTCGAAGGCGCCGTCGCGCTTGAAGGCGTCAACGTACCGCTGCCTGGTGACGAACGCCAACGTCTGCTTGGCGCCCAGACCCTTGGCGGCGAGGCAGGCGAGGACGTTGACGTCGTCGCTCGACGTGCAGGCGATGAACGCCCTCGCGCGCTCCACGTTCGCCGCGCGCAGGTCGTCGGGGTCGGTGCCGTTGCCGCGCGCGAACTGCACGTCCATCGCCGAGAAGGCCGCCTCGCGCTCCGGATCCTGGTCGATCACCGTCACGCTGTGGGTCCGGTGGAGCTGCGCCGCGATCAGCGCGCCGATCTCACCCCCGCCGACGATGACGATCTGCATCCGACGATCTTACCGGCGAGGGCGCGTCGCCGCGCCGATCCCCGCGGCCGCGACCAGGGCGGCGAGCAGCAGGGCGGGGGTGAGGCCACCGTAACGGACCCAGAAGGTGAGATCCGTGCGGGGCCCGAAGCTCGCGGTCAGGGTGGTCGGGACGCCCCGCGGCGCCTCCGCCGTCACCCGCCCCCACGGGTCGATGGCGGCCGTCACGCCGTCGTTGCCGGCGCGGAGGAGCCAGCGACGCGTCTCGATGGCCCGCAGGCGCCCCATGTCGAAGTGCTGCCACGCGCCGGCCCCGACGCCGAACCAGGCGTCGTTGGTGGCGAGGACCAACACGTCGGCGCCATCCGCCACGAGCTCGCGCTGCACCTGGGGGAAGACCGACTCGTAGCAGACGTAGGCGCCGACGAGCCCGACACGCGTGGCCACCGGGGCCACCGTCTCGCCGGGCGAGGTGCTCGCCAGCAGGGGGAGCCCGAACGCGCGGAACACGGCGGCGTACACGCCCTCGAGCGGTTCGTAGAGCGGCCAGCGCTCGCCGAAGGGGACGAGGTAATGCTTGTCGTACCGACCGACCGCGGCGCCGCGCTCCAGCGCCAGCAGGGAGTTGTAGTCGCGGCCGCCCCGGTAGGTGCGGCCGCCCACGATGAACGTCGCCCCGGGTGCCGAGTCGGTGATGGCGGCGCGGAGCGGTCCGGCGTCGCCGGCGCCCAGGTCGTAGCCGAGCACGGCGCCCTCGGGCCACACCACGAGGTCGAAGGGCGGGTCGCCGGCGGCCGCCGCGGCCGAGACGGCGTCCTCGGTCAGGCGCAGGTGGGTGTTGAGGTCACCCGCGGCGCTGGCCGCGCGCGCGAACGGGTCGACGTCGCCCTGCACGAGCAGCGCCCGCAGCTCGGGCGCGCCCGAGCCGGGCGCGCCCAGCTCGGGCGCGCCATCGTCGGCCGCGAACCCGGCGAGGAACGCCGCGCCCACCAAGACCGCAGCGGCCAAGGTGGCCGGCGCCGCGCGCGCGGCGCGGGTGCGTGCCGGCGCCGCCCAGGGCGCCGCCGCGGGCGCCGCCGCGGGCGCCGCCCAGGGCGCCGCGGCCAGGGCGGCCGGCACGACCACGAGCAGGCTGAGCCCGTACACGCCCACCTGTGCCGCGAGTTGCGCGACGGGGGTGTCGAGCCAGGCGTAACCGAGCGTGCCCCACGGGAAGGCGAAGTAGCCCTGCGTGCGCGCCCACTCGACGAGGACCCAGAGTAGCGGCAGGTAGACGATGGTGCGGCGGGCCCTGGCGCGGGGGGTCGCCCCGCCGCTGAGGGCCGCCAGTCGCCACGCTCCCCAGGTCGTCAGCCCCCAGAAGAGTGACAGGACGGCGAGCATGAACGGGTAGACCGCCCAGAACGCCGGCCCGAAGAGCTCGGCGAAGGAGCGTGGCAGCCACAGGACGTACAGCGCGAAGAACGGCGCCGCGAACGTCGCTCCCAGCCAGAACGCCCGGCGCGCGCCCCGCGCCCGCGCGACGAGCGCGAAGACCGGCGCCACCGCGAAGGCGAACGGCCACCAACCGAGCGGCGGCAGGGCGAGCGTGAGGAGCAGGCCGCACAGGGCGGCGGCCAGGAGGGGCACGGCGGTCAGGTGGCCGCCAGGAGACCCGCAACTAGCGCCAGGCGCTCGAGCGACCCGGTGACGCGGATGTGCTCGTGCCGGGCGTGAGGGCCGCCGCCCACGGAGCCGAGCCCGTCGAGCGTCGCGACGCCGAGCGCGGAGGTGAAGTTGCCGTCGGAACCGCCACCGACGACGGCGCCCTCGACCGCCAGCCCTAGCCGGACCGCCACCTCCCGCGCGGCGTCGAACAGGGCCTCGTTGGCGGGGGTGAGTTCCAGCGGCGGACGGTTGAGGCCGCCCGTCACCGTGAGCGTGACGCGCTTGTCGCGTGGGCTATAGCCGTTGACGGCCTGGGTCACGCGCTCCGCCTCGCTCGGCTTGAGGACGCGCACGTCGACGTAGGCCGTGGCCTCCTCGGCGATGACGTTGGTGGCGAAGCCCGCGGTGGCGACCGTGACGTTGACGGTGGTGCCGGCCACGTCGTCGCTCAGGTCCTCGACGTAGACGAGCATGTGGGCCAGCTCGCGCAGGGCGCTCGCGCCGTCGGACGGGTTGTTGCCGGCGTGGGCCGAGCGCCCCTTGAAGCGGAGTTCGAAGGTGCCGACGCCCTTCCGCCCGACCTTGAGGGCGCCGTCGTCGCGGCCGGGCTCGAGCACGAGGACCCGGTCGTGTTCGCGCGCCAGCGCCTCGATGAGGGCGCGCGACTCGTGCGAGCCCGTCTCCTCGTCGCTCGTGACCAGCAGGGTGACGTCGCCGGCCAGGGGCAGTCCCAGCTCGTCCAACACCGTCAGTGCCGTGAGCGCGGTCGCGATGCCGGCCTTCATGTCGACCGTCCCGGGACCGAAGACCTTGTCGCCGTCGCGCCGGAACGGCATGGCGGCGAGGGTGCCGAGCGGCCAGACCGTGTCGTAGTGACAGAGGAGGAGCGTCGTCGGTCCGGTTCCGCCCGTGCGGCGCCCCTCGAGGATGTCGCCGGCGGCCGCGCGAGCGTGGCGCGTCACGGCGAACCCGTGGTCCGCCATGAGGGCCGCCAGGCGGTCGGCCAGCGCGTCGCAGGCGGCCTTGTCGTTGGTGGGACTCTCGCGCTCGACCAGGTCGGCGAGCAGTTCCAGGTAGCGTGGCTCGGCCGCGTACGCGGCCTCGAGGATCGCTTGGCTCATGGCGCGATGTTAACTGGTGGCGCGGGTCGGGCCGGGGGTGGGGCTACGCGCCGGCGGCGGCGCCGGTCACTGGCCGCCGCGGCGCTCGCCCTGCGTGCGGCCACCCCGGCGACCGCCGCGACCGCGACCGCCCTGCCTGTCGCCGCCCTGCCTGTCGCCCGCCTGCTTGTCGCCCGCCTGGCGGGTGCCGCCCTGCCCGCCGCGCTCCTGTCGCGCGCCGCCCTGTTGGTCGCGGCGCTCGGCGCCGGCGGCGTGCGGCGTGCGCGGCGGACGCCAGCCGCGCGGCAGGGGCAAGGGTGGGCGGCGACGGCGCTCCTCCCAGAGCGTCTCCGCCAGGTGCCTGACAGTGGGTTCCGCGGTGGTCCTGGCGTAGCTGTACCCGAGCCGGAGGTCGCTGTCGGCCTGCAGCGGGTCGGAGTCCTGGCCGAGTACGTAGCGCGACAGGTAGACCTGCGCCAACAGGACGTCGCGCATGCGCTGCGGCTTGACGGCGTGAAGGTCCTTCAGCGCCTCCTCGAAGGCGACCATGGCGCCACGGGCGTCGCCGCGCTCGCTCAACGCCTTGCCGCGCTTGAAGTGCTTGGCCGCGTTGTAGAGGAGCTCCCGCATGGCGCGATCATAACCGCGCCGGCCGCGGCGGGCCGCCTAGTCGAGGGGCGCGCCGGTGCGCACGATGCGGTTGCGCCCGCCGCGCTTGGCGAGGCCGAGGGCGGCGTCGGCGGCGTCGATGAGGCGCTTGAGCACGTCGGGCGAGTTCTCGACGGTGGCCGCTCCGGCTATCCCGACCGACACGGCCAGCGGCCACTCCACCGGGGCGAGCACCGTCTGGCTCACGGCGTGCCTGACGCGTCGCATGACCTCGACCGCCTGCTCGGCGTCGGCGGCGGGCAGCACGACCACGAACTCCTCGCCGCCCCAGCGGACGGCCTGGTCACCCGGCCTCAGGTGCTGCGTGAAGATCGCCGCCAGGGTCTTGAGGACCTCGTCGCCGACGGCGTGACCGTAGACGTCGTTGACGCGCTTGAAGTGGTCGATGTCGAGCATGGCTACGCTCAACGCCGCGCCCGTCACGTGCGCCTGGCCGACGAGCAAGCCGGCGCGCAGCTCCAGGCCGCGCCGGTTGAGCAGGTTGGTTAGCGGGTCCGTTCTGGCCGCGGCGGCCCAACGGTCGCGGTCGCTCATCAGGTGCAGGCGCGTGGCCAGCATGGGAGCGCACGTGTCGAGCACGGAGGTGCGGGCCGGGCGCCGCGAGAAGTAGATCCTGCCGATCTCCGCCCCGCCGGCCACGAGCGGGTAGGCGTAGCCGTCGGTCGTGCCCGCGGAGGCGGTGCCGTGAACCTCGATGCCGCAGCCGTGAGGCACGCGCGCCACGGTGTCCCGTAGCATCGTGACCAGCGCGGTGGCGTCCTCTGGCACCTCGGTGATCGCGTCGAAGGCGCGCTGCCAGGCCCGCAGCTCGCCGTCGACCACGCGCTGCGCGGCGCGGCTGGTGACGAGCGCCAGGATCACGACGGCCACCTGGATGTAACCGAGCAGCGCGACGATCACCAGCACGTACGGGTCGAAGGCGATCCGGGCGCGGTACAGGACGAGCAGCAGCCCGCTGCTGACGACCTGGAGGCTGGTGACGGCCACCGCCACCGGCAGGAACTCCACGTGCATGTCGTCGAACTCGATGAGCAGCCCGAGCGCCAGCATGACGTACGACATGAGCCACAGCACCATGGTCGCGCTGCCCGCTTCCGTCCCCGTGAGCCACGCCAGGGAGCCGGCGCCCAACGCCCGCAGGTAGAAGCCGAGCACGACCAGGACCCTGCCCTCGGAGGCCCCGCCCGCCATCGCCCCACCGAGGAGCGGCAGCGTGGTGATCACCAGGAGCGTCTCGAGCACGGGGAAGGCGAGGGTGATGGTGGCGGGCGGGTCGAGGAACAACAGCCAGACGAGCAGCCCGACGGCGGGTATCAGCGCCAGGACCAGCGAGCGGGGCAGCCGCTTGCGGGGCATGAGCAGCATGGCCGCGAACCAGGTCGCCAACCCGAGGTAATAGGTGACCTCGGTGATCAGCGGGGTGGTCGTGGGATCGCTGAGCCGCTGCGCGAATCAGACGATCTCCTCGACGGCCCAGAGCGTGGCGGCCACGGTGGCCAGGCGCCACGGGAGCGTCCGCGGCGGCCTGCGCAGCATGATGAACGCCACGGTGACGGCGGAGAGGGCGAGCGCGGCCGAGAGGAAGTACCCGCCGAACGTCGCCAGGACTAAGATGGCGACGAGGACGCCGAGTACGTAGCGTCCCGTGGGTCTGGCCTGGTCAGTTGCAACCGACATATGAACCCTAAGAACGTGAAGTGCGTCCGTTGCTCGCCGGCCAAGGGGGGAGGAGGTCAGGACGTCAGCCGCGGCCGCCTGCCGCTCCGCCGGCCGCGTGGTAGGCGGCGAGCGACACGGCGACGGCGAGGTTCAGCGATTCTACCCGAGGCTGCGTGTCGATGCGCACCCGGGCCGCCTCCGGCGGGGCCGCGTGGGCTTCCGCGCCGCCGCCCCACTCGGGTCCGAACCAGAGGGAGGCGGGGCGGGCGAAGGTCGCGTCCCTGAGCTCGGTGGCGCCGCTCGCCACGAGGCAGTAGTGCCTGCGCGGCGCCGTGTCCCTCAGCGCCCCCAGGTAGTCGGCGGTCGAGGCCACCACCTGGCACCTCAGCGCGAAACGCATCCCGACCGACGCCCTCACCACGTGGGGGCTCCAGGCGTCCACCCGGGGCGCGACGAGGACCACGTCGTCGAACCCGAACGCGGCCAGGCTCCGCAGGGCGCTGCCGACGTTGCCCGCGTGGCTCGGCGCCACGAGCACCACGTGGTCGGCGTCCGGCGCCACGACGTCCTCCGCCTTGGCGACGACGGCCAGGCAGAGGACCTGCTCGTGGCGCCGCAGCCGCCTCACGGCGGCGTCATCCCAGCGCACCTCGAGCCCCGCTTCGCGCGCGGCCGCCACGAGCGCGGCGCGCCACCCTTCGGGCAGGTCGTGGTGCGCCACCACGGCGGTCACCGCCGCCGGGCGGTGGGCCAGGGCGGCCAGGGCGGCGAAGTGGCCGAAGGCGTAAGTGTGAGGCGCCCCGGCCGTGTACGGTGCCAGCCCGGTGGGGGCCGCGGGGAGGGTCATCCTCCCGCTGCGGGTCCGGCCTCGGCGCTCAGGCCGGCGGCGGCGCCGAACGGCTGCGTCAGGCCGGACCTGGCGACATCCACGGCCTCGGGCGGCGCGTACCCGAGGGCCAGGACGCCGCGGTAGGCCCGCAGGGCGTCGTCCCGCCTGCCCGCCATGTCGTAGACCTGGCCGAGGCGCGCGAGCACGAACCCGGGCAGGTAGTAGGGCTCCTGGAAGTCGGAGCGCATGGCGCGCTCGAGGGCCTCGAGGGCCTCCGCCGGATGGTCGTGTTCCAGCAGCACGTTGGCCTCGAGGTAGGTGGCCTCCGGGGTGCCCAGGCGCCGCAGGGCCTCGAGCAGCGAGCCCGGCTCCTCCGCCGCGCCCTGCATGGCGTGATCGAGGAGGGCGCGGTCGCGCGCCTCCTGGCTCGGCTCGGGCGTCGCCTCGAGGCGCTCGAGCGTCACCCGCCCTGCCAGGGCGTCCTCCAGCGCCGGCAGCTCGTCCACCGCCGCCAGGAGGGCAACCCGTTCGTGCGGGAGGGCGAGGACCCGCTCCGCCATCACCTTCGCGCGAGCCGCCAGCCAGCCCGTGCCCGGGCCCTCGCCGAACAGCTCGGCCCGGGTGCGCTGGTAGGCGGCGACGGCCGGCACGAGTTCGTCCCGGACGCGCGCGTGGCCGAGCGGCGTCGCCAGCAGCTCCTCGACGGGCGCCTGCGCAGCTCGCACCTTGCGCAGGTGCTCCTGGCCCGACTCGGCGCGGCCCAGCACCTCCTCGAAGCGGCGCGCGTCCTCTGCGGCCTCAGGCGCCCCGGCGGCGCCCGGAGCCCCCGCCCCGCCGATCGGACAGCCGACCTCGTAGACCGCCACCCCGGCGCAGCGTGCCCACGGCACCACGGCGAGGGGCAAGGCGATCTCGTCGGTGGCCTGCCAGGCGGGGTCCTGCAGCGCGCCGGGCGCGACGGGCGCCAGCGCGAGGGCGGGCGTGCCCGCGGCCCTGATGGCGTCGCGGACGTCGAAGGCGTTGTAGCGTGGGAAACGTGTGTGGAACGGGCCCACCAGGGGCACGACCACCACTCTCGAGACTGCCGTCATGCCCCCATGCTAAGCGCAGCCCGCGAGGCGGCGCGGTAAGGTGGCGGAGCGACCACGGTGGGCGCCGCGACCGGGGTTCCTGCCGCCGCGGCCCCCGGGTGACCGGACTAGGACGGAGCGAATGTACAGGACCGAGCGGCAACCTGCCTGGCAACGCGATCTCACATGGGCGAGCGCCCTGGCGTTGGCCGCCGCGCTCGCCGCGGGCGTGGTGCTCTTCAGCCTGGCCCAACTCAGCGGGCCACGCGCCGGCGTCGACCTCGTCCGGGGCGTGCTGGAGGTGACCCTCCTACCCGGTGCGGGCGGCACGGGCGTCGGCGTCAAGACCCTGACTCAGTACCGCGCGGGTGAGCCGCTGATGCTGCTGCCGGGGCTCGAGGTCTACGCGGACGCCACCGAGATCCCCGACTTCACCGTCGAGGCGGCCGTGAGCCGCGGCGCCGGCGTGCTGAGCGACAAGCTCGTCACGGCAGGGCAGGCGGCGCTCCTCGCTGCCGCCACCAACCCGGAGCTTAGGCGCCAGCTCGACATCGCGCTCGCCGGACCGGTGGTCGAGCTGGTCACGGCCGACGTGGCGCGCGAGCTGCTCCCCGCCGGACTCGACGACGGCACGCGGCTGGCCGACTGGCCGGCCCAGGCGGCGGCCAACCCCGGCGAGCGCGTTCAACCGATCGTGGGCGTGTTCCTCACGTTCCCGCCGCGCGAGCTGCAGGGCGCGAGCAACCGGGAGATCGGCAACGCCGTGGTGGCCGGGCTCGCTGCCCAGGTCATGGATGGGGGCCTCGACCGGGCCCTGGCGCTCGTCACCAACGACAACCTGCGCGCGCGCCTAACGCGCGCCGTCGACACCCGAGCCCGCGCCCAGCTCCACGAGCTGTTCGCGGCGATCCTCAGCGGACACGTGGCCGAGATGGCGGTCCGCCTGGAGGAGGCCAAGGCCGTCCTCGCCGGCGCCCGGTCCGACGGGGCGGGCGGGCTGAGTGGCCTGCTGCCGGCCGCGAGCCTCGCCGGGTTGACCGCCGAGCAGGCGGACGCGCTCGTGGTGCGCACGTTGGCGGAGCGCGCCTACGAGGGCGGCGGCGCGCTCGCCGCCGCGCAGCTCACGCGGGCGGACCAGGCGCAGCGCGTTCGCGCCGTCGCGCCGCTCGTCGACGCCTTCGCCGCCCCGGCGCACGGTCGGTACCTCGGTCTCACCTACCTCGCGGGGATCGTGGCCGTCCTGCTAGCGGCTCTGGTGGTGGGGTTCTCGCGCGGGCTGATGCGGCTCGTCAACCCCGGACTCGCGGTGCTGCTGGCGGCCGCGCCGGGCGCCTACCTCCTCGACAGGCTGCGGCTCTGGGTCAACCCCGACGCCGCCCTGCCAGTCGGCGCTGCCGCCGAGGGGGTGCCTGCTGCGCTGGGCGGGCTCGCCGCTTACCTTCTGGCCCGGCTACCCGCCGACGCCGTGCTGGTCCCGCTGCGGAACCACGTGGCGCTGCTACT
This sequence comes from Trueperaceae bacterium, assembly GCA_019454765.1. NCBI lineage: Bacteria > Thermotogati > Deinococcota > Deinococci > Trueperales > Trueperaceae > Trueperaceae bacterium. Next base: position 73,432 of record JACFNR010000007.1, read on the forward strand.
CTTCGGCGCCTCGCTCGTCGTGCTTGCCCTCGTCGCCTGGTTGCTGCGCGGGCTCCGTCCTAGGCGGCGCGGCTTCCGCTGAGCCTCGGGAGGCGCGCGGGAGCGGCGCCGCCTGGTGGCGCGCTCACCAGGTCGTGGCTGGAACCGCCCGCACGAACGCCTCGAGCGCTCCGCCCTCGCGCGCCAACGCCGCCACCTCGCCGAAGGGGACGGTGACGGTGAACTCGCCCTGCACGTACGGCCCCACCGCGTACGGATCGAAGACGAAGGTGAGGCCGGCCGGCCCCAGGGTGAAGGTCGTCAGGTCGGACGGCTCCACGACGGCGCCGCCCTCGATCCACTCGGCCCCCTGGCGCAACAGGTCGGCGGTGACCCGGGCCGTGAGGACCGCCTCCCAGTCCGCGTCCTCGTCGAAGAGTTCCGGCAGGGCCACCCTGGCGGCGCCGGTGGGGCCGACCTCGAGCAGGCTGGAGGAGTAGTAGCTGTTGGGGTGCGCGCCGCCCGTGTAGGTCGAGGAGCTCGTGAGCAGGCTCAGGAAGGCGCCGGCCGCCCCGGCGAGGTCGACGTAGTCGTCGCTCGTCCACCCCCAGCCGAGTCCGTCCGCGTCGGCGCTCGCGCGCCCCTCGGAGATGAACGTCCCGACCTGGTCGAAGGCGCCGGCCTCCAGGCCGCCCGCCACCGACCGCAGCGCCGACGGAGTGAAGCGCGGCCACGCCGAGCCGGCGTCAAGGCGGCCCTCCGACAGGCGCAGGTAGGCGTACTGGGCCACCCGCGCCAGGGTGGCGGCGCCGGCGACGCCGTCCAGCGTCAAAGTCAACTCGAGGCGCGCCCCGTCGTCCTGCCACGTCGGGTGGAGGCGGCCGCTCAGGTGACCGGCGCTCGCGCCGGCGGGTAGGTCGGGTGGGGCGGAGCCCGACTCCAGGTAGAGGATGTCGAGACTCGGCGCGCCACCCGGCGCGACCGCGGCCAGGTCGACCTCGACCACGTCCTCGTCCTCGACCGTCCCGACGCCCGTCAACACCATGCCGCGGCTGTTGCTTAGGACGCGCGCGTGCGCCACGCCCTCACCCACGAAGGTCAGGTCGACGACGACGTCGTCGAGCCCCACGGTGCCCGCGTAGAGCGCCCGCCACGGCGCCGGGTCGGCGGCGGCGGCGAGGCCCATGCCAAGCAGCAGGAGCGCGGCGATGACCCCGGCCGCGCCTCGCCGCCCGCGGCGACCTCTCACTTGTCTGTGACAGTTCATGCCCGAGTCTACCCGGAGGGAGGGGCGCCTTCGGCAGGACCGGGCGCACCGGCCTAGGATGAGTGATGGCGAGCGAGGGGGAACGGCGCGTCGCGCTGGTCGTGATCCACGGTATCGGTAAGCAGGCGCCCTTGCGCACCCTGGGGGCGTTCGCGCAGGGGGTCGTGCGCGCCGCCGCTCAGGAGGCGGGAGGCCCCGTGGGGACCCCGGTGGGTACCGCCGTGGCGGCGCCCCGCCTCCTGACGGAGCGGCTCGGCGGGCGCCTGCGGCCCGCGGTCAGGCTCGAGCGTGACGGGCGCGGCGACCTCGACGTCTTCGAGTACCACTGGGCCGAGCACTCCGTGGGTCGCCTCGGGGCGCTGGAGGCGTTCGCCTGGCTGCTGGGCGTGAGCGTCGCCGGACTCGACTTCAGGCGCCAGGTCCCCTACCTCGCCAACGGCGCGTCGCCGCGGCGGCTGGCGGCCGCCCTTGGGACGCAACTCCTGCAGGTGATCGCGTTGGCCGGGGGCGCGGCGGCCCTGTTCGTCGCCTTCCTCGCAGTCCTCGGCCGCGCCGACACCGTCGTGGCGGCGTTGCGCCGGGCGGGTCGGGCGCTACCCGAACCCTCCATCGGGGAGGCGGCGCTCCTCCTAACCCTTGGGTGTCTCGTCGTCACCGCCGTGGCCCTGGGGCGCGACCTACTGCTGTCGAGCCTCGAGGCCGCCCGCGTCGCGCGGCGGCACGGCGGCCGTGGCGCCTGGGCGGGCATGTTCGGGCCGGCGTCCGGTGGGTGGCGGGGGCCGGCGACGGCGGTCGCCGGCGGCCTCGTGATCACTGCTGCCCTGGTGACGCTCGCCGCCCGGCCGCTCCTCGGCGATTACCGCGCGGCGGCCGCGGCCCTCCTCGCCGAGCCGGGCATCGCAACCGCCGCGCTCGCGCTCTGGGTGGCCGCGGCAGCCCGCCGCTACCTCCTCACGCACGTCGCCGACATCGCGCTCTACGTCACGAGCGACCGCGTCTCCGCGAGGGCGCGCACGCGCCGCGCCATACTCGACGAGGGCGAGGCGCTGGTGAGGGACCTGCTCGCCGCCGGCTACGGCGAGGTCTACCTGGCGGGCCACTCGTTGGGCAGCGTGATAGCCCTGGACATCCTCGACCGCATGGCGCGCGCGCCCGGCGCCGCGGACGACCCGGTCCTGCGCCGCGTGAGGGGGCTCCTCACCTTCGGCTCGCCGCTCGACAAGGTCGCCTACTTCTTCAGGCAGCGCCCCGAGGAGGGGGAGGCCATAAGGAGCCAACTGATCTCGTTCCTCCACGGGGTGAGGCGCCGACCCGGCCTGCGCGACTACGGGCCGTACCTGGCCGCGCCCTACTCTCTCCCGTTCCGGGACCTGCGCTGGTGGGCGGTGCACGCCCCCGGCGACGTCCTCTCCGACCGCCTCGAGCACTACCGCGTCGACGTGCGCGTGAGGCTACCCGTGGGCAACCCGTTGCGGGCCCACCAGGCGTACTGGTCGAGCGACCGCTTCTTCAGGGTCGCGCTCGAGTGGCTGGACGGCGAGGAGCCGGTGCTAGGCTGACCGGCATGACGTTCGCTCCCCGCATCACCGTGGTCGGCGCCGGCATGGCCGGCAGCGAGGCCGCCCTCGCCGCCGCCCGTGCAGGCGTCGCCGTCGACCTGTTCGAGATGCGCCCCGCCAAGCTGACCCCCGCTCACCGGACGGGCGACTTCGCCGAGCTCGTCTGCTCCAACTCGTTCGGCGGCGAGGCGGAGAGCAACGCCAAGGGGCTGCTCCAGGCGGAGATGCTGGCGGCCGGCGGCGTGATCATGCGCAGCGCCCACGCGCACCGGGTGCCGGCCGGGGGCGCCCTGGCGGTCGACCGCGAGGCCTTCTCCGCGGCGGTCACGCGCGCCGTGAGGGACGAACCGCTCATCACCGTCCACGCCTCCGAGCTGACGCGGGTGCCGGACGGCACCGTCGTGCTCGCCACCGGGCCGCTCACCTCGGACGCGCTCGCCGCGGACCTCAGGCGCGTGGTCGGCCACGACTTCCTTGGCTTCTACGACGCCGCCGCCCCCGTGGTCGCCTTCGACTCGATCGACATGAGCGTCGCCTACCGCAAGGGTCGCTACGATCAGGCCGCCGACTACCTCAACCTGCCGCTCACGCGTGAACAGTACGCCGCCTTCCACGCCGCGCTGGAGAACGCCCGCTCGCACACGCCGCACGACTGGGAGAAGCTCGAGTTCTTCGAGGGTTGCATGCCGATCGAGGAGCTGGGGCGCAGGGGCGTCGACACGTTGCGCTTCGGTCCGATGAAGCCGGTGGGCCTCGAGCACCCGACCACCGGCGAGCGCTTCCACGCCGTGGTGCAGCTCAGGCAGGAGGACGCCGCCGGCCGCATGTGGTCGCTGGTCGGGTTCCAGACCGGCCTGAAGTGGGGCGACCAGAAGACGCTGGTGCAGTCGATCCCGGGCCTGCAGGACGCCGAGGTGGTGCGTTACGGCGTGATGCACCGCAACACCTACCTGAACGCCCCGCAGCTGCTGGCCCCCACCCTGGCCATGCGCGAGCACCCGCGCCTCTTCGTGGCGGGGGTGCTCGCCGGCACGGAGGGGTACCTGGAGTCGTCCGCGACCGGCTGGCTGGCGGGCGGCAACGCCGCTCGCGCCGTTCTGGGCGCCGCTCCCCGCGTCCCGCCGGCCGAGAGCATGTTGGGCGGCCTGGTGCGCTACCTGGCCAGCGCGAGGTCGGACGGCTTCCAGCCCATGAACGCCAACTGGGGCCTCGTGCCCGACGCTCCCAAGGTGAAGGGCCAGGGCAAGCGCGAACGGCGCGAGGCCATGTACCGCCGCGGCCTCGCGGCCTTCGAGGGGTGGTTGACGGGGCGCGACGAGCGCCACGCGACCGTGTCGGCCTCCGGGGCGGCGGCGGGCGACGCGGCGGACTGACCCGGCCGCGGGCCGCTTCCGGGGTCGGTCGCGAGCCCCTCACATAGAATGCCGCATGTTCGCCGTCGACCTACGCTCCGACACGGTCACGCTCCCCACCGCCGAGATGCGCGCCGCCATGGCGGAGGCGCCGGTGGGCGACGACGTCTACGCCGAGGACCCGACCGTCAACCGCCTCCAGGCGGTGGCGGCGGAACTGACCGGCTTCGAGGGCGCCCTGTTCGTGCCGTCCGGCACCATGAGCAACCAGATCGCCATCGCGGTGCACGTGCGGCGCGGCTCGGAGGTGATCGCGCCCATGGGGGCGCACGTTTACGAGTTCGAGCCGGGCGCCATGGCGACGATCGCGGGCGCGCTTCCGCGGCTCGTCGAGGCGCCGGGCGGAGCGCCGACCGCCCAGGCCGTGCGCGCGGCCATCAGGCGCAGCGTCCACCAGGCCCCCACCGGGCTCGTCGTGCTCGAGAACACCCACAACATGGCCGGCGGCGCCGTGGTGCCGCTCGCGGCCATGCGGGACGTGCAGGCGGTGGCGCGCGAGGAGGGGTTGCCGGTGCACCTCGACGGCGCCCGGGCCTTCAACGCCGCGGCCGCCCTCGGCGTGCCCGTGTCCGCCGTCACCCACGGCTTCGACAGCGCGTCGCTCTGCCTCTCGAAGGGCCTCGGCGCCCCCGTCGGCAGCCTGCTCCTCGGCAGCGTGGCGTTCCTGCGCGAGGCGCACCGCTACCGCAAGATGCTGGGCGGCGGCATGCGCCAGGCGGGCGTGTTGGCGGCGGCGGGCCTCGTGGCCCTCGAGCGGATGCCGGCGCGCCTGCCGGCCGACCACGCGCGCGCCAGGCGCCTTGCCGAGGGGTTGAGCCGCGTGCCGGAGGTGACGTTGGACCTCGCGGCCGTACAGACCAACATGGTCTACCTCCGGGTGAGCGACGCGGCGGCGTTGGCGGCGCGCTGCGCGGCGGCCGGGGTGGGGATCGGCAGCATGGGGCCGACCACCGTGCGGCTCGTCACGCACCATCAGGTGGACGACGCCGGCGTCGAACTGGCGCTCGAGGTCATCGCGCGCGAGGCGCGGGCGCTGGGCCGCGCCGCGTGAGCCGGGCCGCGACCGCCAGGGTGTGGCTCCTCGCCCACCCGGCGGGGCACTCCCTCAGCCCGCTCATGCACAACGCCGCCTTCGCCGCGTTGGGCGCGCGCGTCGAGTACGCGGCGCTCGACGTGGCCCCGGCCGACCTACCGGCCGCGTTCGAGCGGCTGCGGCGGCCCGAGGTGCTCGGCGCCAACGTGACCGTCCCGCACAAGCAGGCGGCGCTGCGGCTCGTCGACCGCGTCGAGGAGGAAGCGGGCGCCCTCGGCGCCGTCAACACCGTCGTGAACGCGGGCGGCACCCTCGTGGGCTCCAACACCGACGGCGCGGGGTTCGTGGCCGGGCTCCTCGAGCTGGCGCCTGAGTTCGCGCGCGGCGGCTTCGCCGCGCTGGTGCTCGGCGCCGGCGGCGCGGCCAGGGCCGTCGTATGGGCACTGGCGCGCCTGGGCGCGGACGTGAGCGTGCTCAACCGCGATCCCGAGCGGGCGGCGCGGCTCGCCGGCGACCTGCTGGCAGCGGGCGCCGGCCCCGGCGCCCTGCTCGCGCTTGGGGCCGGCACGGCGCGCGCGAGCGGCGTGGACCTGGTCGTGAACACCACCAGCGTCGGCATGGCCGGCGGTCCCGCGCCGGACGGCCTGCCGCTGCTAACGCGGGCGGACCTGGCGCGGCTCGCCGGCGGCGCCGTCGTGGTCGACCTCGTCTACCGTCCGGCAGTCACGCCGCTCCTGGCGGCGGCGGCCGCGCTGGGCGCGCGGTGCCAGAACGGCGTGGCGATGCTCGTCGGCCAAGGGGCGCTGTCGCAGGCTGCCTGGACCGGGCTGGAGGCGCCCGTCGGCGTCATGCGCCGCGCGGTGGAGGAGGCGCTCGCGGGGGAGCGTTGAGGGCGCCGCTTCTGGCGCTTCAGCGCGCGGCGGCCCCCGGCGCCGCGTCGCGGGTTGGTAGTATCGGCCTCGTGCGTATCGCGATCCTGGCAGACGTGCACGGCAACCTGGCCGCCCTCGAGGCGGTCCTCGCCGACGTCGAACGCCAGCGCGTCGACCGCGTCATCGTCAACGGCGACTCCGTCAACCGCGGCCCGCAGAGCGTGGAGGTGGAGCGGCTCCTGGCTGAGCTGCCGTACGAGACGACCCTCGGCAACCACGACGACCTGATGGTGATGGTGCACGAGCGCCACCCGGACCTCGGCGAGGGCCTGGAGGACCCGTTCTGGAGCGGCAACCGCATGACGGCCGCCGCGCTGGCGGCCGCCGGCCTGCTCGCGGGCGTCCGCCGGCGCCCCATGACGATCCGCGTGGCCGAGGCCGGCGCGCCGGTCCTGCTGGTGTCGCACGGCAGCCCCCGCCATTACCGCGAGGGCTACGGCCCGTCGCTCACGCCGGAGACCATCTCGGAGATCGTCGAGGAGTACCCGGCGGACGTGCTCGTCGGCTCCCACACCCACCGCCCGCACCTGCAGCGCTGGGCGCGCTACACCGTCTTGAATAGCGGCTCGGTTGGCGCCCCCTTCAACGGCGACCCGCGCGCCCAGTACCTCCTCCTGACCTTGAGCGGCGGCGCGTGGTCACCCGAGTTCCGGCGCGTGCCGTACGACATCGGCCGCACCGTGGCGGCCTACGCCGCGTCCGGGCTCGCGGACGGCGGGGGCCTCTCCGCCCACATCTTCCGCGAGGAGCTGATCCACGCCCGGTCGTACATCGTGCCGTTCCTGATGCGCTGCGAGGAGGGCCGGTTCGAGCGCGACCTGACCGGTTGGGCCGAGTACCGGCGGCTGGCCGCGGCGCGCTTCGTCCTGCCGACCATGGAGCCAACGGTGAGCGCGTCGCCCGAGCCGTGAGGCCCGGC
>JACFNR010000007.1:80632-88746 GCA_019454765.1 Trueperaceae bacterium
GACCTGGGCGCGATGTGGGGCGCCGTCGCCGGGAGGTGCCCGAACTGCGGCGCGCCCGGCGCCTTCGCCACGCTGTGGGGCCTGAGGCCCGCGTGCGAGGGTTGCGGCGCGCGCTTCGAGCGGGAGCCGGGCGCCTGGCTGGGATCGTGGGTGTTGACGTACGTGGTGGCCACCCTCGCGCTCGTCGCGCTGGCCGTGACGCTCATCCTCGAGTGGGGGCTCTTCGCCGGGCTCGAGTGGGTGCTCGCCGGGGCGGGCGTGCTGCTCGTCGTCGCGCTGTACCGGCCCGTGAAGGGCTGGTGGCTCTGGTGGCTGTGGGCGGCCGGTTTCGTCACGCCGGACGACGACGGCGGGCCGCCCCCGCCGTAGCCGACGGGGTCGCGGCCCGCCGGGTTCAGGCGGGTCGGCGGGCGCCGACGCGGGCCAGCAGGACCGTGATGATGACGAAGGCCACGAACGAGAGGGTCGGGATGGTGATGAACCCGAGCCACTCGATGTACTTGAGGCTGCACGGTACCCCGCTCGAGCAGACGCCGGAACCGAGCGACGGGAAGCGTTCCACCAGGACGTGGTAACCGCTCACCAGCACGCCCAGCGCGCTGAGGGGGAGGGCGTACTTGACGACCTGGCGGTCCTGCTGGAACGTGGCCACGGCCAAGATCGGTACCAGCGGGTACATGAGTATCCGCTGGTACCAGCAGAGGACGCACGGCACGAAGTGCCTGATCTCGCTGAAGTAGAGGGAGCCGAGCGTGGCGACGATCGCCACCACCCAGGCGGGGTAGAGGAGGGCGGTGCGCCCCGAGGTCATCGCGATGCGGCTTCGATGGCGCGCCCGATGCCGGCGACCGTGGGGCTCGGCACCAGCACCCCGTCGACGAGCACTGAGGGCGTGCCGGTGACGTTGGCGCGCCGCGCGGCCGTCTCGTCGGCCGTGACGTCGGCCGCCGTCGCCTTGGTGGAGACGCAGGTGCGTAGCTGCGCCGCGTCGAGCTCGGGCGCGTACTCGATGGCCAGGTCGAGCGCCCTGCTCGTGTTGCGCGCTATCTCGGCCTGCGAACGCATCAGGATGGGCTCGAGCTTGAAGAAGGCGTCGTTGTTCTGCTGGTAGACGCACTCGCCGAGCACGGCTAGGTCGCGCGAGCGCCCGGCCGGGTCGATCACCGGGAAGTTCAGGTAGTAGAGCGACGCCTTGCCGGTGTCGACGTAATCGCGCACGATCTGCGGAGCCTCGTTCTCGCTGAAGGTGGCGCAGTGCGGGCAGAGGAAGTCGAAGAAGATGGCCACCTTCACCGGCGCGGCCGGATCGCCCGCGTGAGGCTGGGCGGCGTAGTCGATGTCGGCCTTGGCGGCGGGGGCGCCACCGGAGGTGAAGCGAGGCACGATCACGGCGGCCAACACCACCAGGACCGCGAGGATGATGGTGACCAGCGTCAGGCGTTGGGAGTTCATGGAGGGCAGTCTAACGGAAGCGGCAGCGCGTCGCGGCCGGCGGGCTAGCATGCTGCATGGACGGGTTCGTCGCACCAACCAGCTACCGTGCCTTGAGGGTGGACGTGCAGGACGGAGTGGCGCACCGGGAGGTCGCCGCGGTGCCATGGGAGACGCTTCCCGACCTCGACGTCACGGTGCGGGTGAGCCACTCCAGCCTCAACTACAAGGACGCCCTGAGCGCCACGGGCAACCGCGGCGTCACGCGCCGCTTCCCGCACACGCCCGGGATCGACGCCGCCGGCACCGTGGTCGCCTCGCGCGACCCGCGCTTCGCGCCGGGCGACGCGGTACTGTGCACGGGTTACGACCTCGGGATGGACACCCCGGGCGGGATGGCGGAGTACGTGCGGGTGCCGGCCGACTGGCTGGTGCGGCGTCCGCCCGGCCTCGACGCCTTCACGGCCATGGCGCTCGGCACGGCCGGCTTCACCGCGGCGCTGGCGCTCGACCGCCTGCGAGCCGCGGGCGTCGAGCCTAGCCTTGGGCCGCTGGTTGTCACCGGCGCCTCGGGCGGCGTCGGCAGCCTCGCCGTCGCGCTCCTCGCTCGTGCCGGCTTCGAGGTCGTCGCCAGCACGGGCAAGCCGGGGGCGGCGCCCTTGCTCTCTCGCCTTGGTGCGGCGCGCCTCATCCCGCGCGAGGAGCTGGGGGCTGTGGGCGACAGGCCGCTGGCCCCCGCCGCCTACGCCGGAGGGGTAGACACGGTCGGCGGCGCCACCCTCGCCGGTCTGCTCAAGAGCACCGTCGTGGGCGGCGCGGTGGCCGCGTGCGGCCTCGTGGGCGGGGCCGAGCTTCCCCTCACCGTCTTCCCGTTCATCCTGCGCGGCGTGGCGCTCATGGGCGTCACCTCGCAGCACGCGAACGCCGCGGTGCGCGACCAGGTGTGGGGGCGGCTCGCCGCCGATGCCGGGCTCCTCTCGCTCCTGGCGGACGGCGACCTGGTGCGCCACGTGCCGCTGGAGGGGCTGGAGGCGGAGATCGGCGCCATCCTCGCCGGTCGCGTCACGGGCCGGGTGGTCGTGACCATCTGACGGCGCGCTCCGCCGGGGCGCCGGCGACGCGCGGGCGCCGGTAACGCCCGCACGGACCCCCGGCCAGTTCGCTGCTACACTCCGTGAGGAACCGTGAGCCACGACACCTTGGCGGTGGCGGGGCGGACGCGGCGCTGGGCGCGCAGCCACGAGACGGCCACGGGCGATCCAGCCGAACCCGAAAGGAGCCTCACACCATGTCGTTCAAGCTTCCCGACCTCCCCTACCCGGTCGACGCCCTCGAACCGCACATCGACGCTCGCACGATGGAGATCCATCACGGCAAGCACCACGCGGGGTACACGAACAACCTGAACGCCGCCATCGAGAAGCACCCGGAACTGGCGGGCAAGTCGGCGGAGGAGCTCGTCAAGGGCGTCTCCGGCCTGCCCGAGGACATCAGGACGGCCGTCCAGAACAACGGCGGCGGTTACCTGAACCACAACCTGTTCTGGGAGGTCATGAGCCCCAGCGGTGGCGGCAAGCCGGCCGGCGCGTTGGCCGCCGCCATAGACGAGGCCTTCGGGTCGTTCGAGGCGTTCCAGGAGAAGTTCGCGGCCGCCGCCGCCACCCGTTTCGGCTCCGGTTGGGCCTGGTTGGTCGTCACGAGCAGCGGCGCGCTGAAGGTGTACTCGACGCCGAACCAGGACTCGCCGCTCATGCAGGGCGACACGCCCATCCTGGGCCTCGACGTCTGGGAGCACGCCTACTACCTCAACTACCAGAACCGCCGGCCCGACTACGCCAAGGCGTTCTGGAACGTGGTCGACTGGAACGCGGTGGCGGGCAAGTTCGCCGCCGCCCGCTGAGGCCCACGCCCGCGCCGGGGCGGCCCCGGCCACGGCGCGCCCCTCAGCCGCGCGCCGCAACCCAAGTCCCCTAGGCAGGAGCCCGGGCGGGTGATGTCCCCGCCCGGGCTTCCTCGTAGCTTGCCGCATGCGCGATCTCCGGCACGACAGGCCGTCGCAACTGCTCGCCGCGGGCATCCTCGCGCTGCTGGCAGCCGTGCTCGCACCGCGGGTGGTGGGAGGGCCGGCGCCCGTCACCGTGGTGCAGCCGAGCATCACCGTGTCCGTCGAGGGCGAGGTCGTTAGGCCGGGCGCCTACGTCGTCGAGTTCGGTGCCCGCGTCGGGGACCTGGTCGAGTTGGCCGGCGGGTTCCGGCCCGGCGCGGCCCGGGCGCTGGTGGCGCTGGCCGCGCCCCTGACCGACGGCCAGGTGGTCCAGGTGCCGGCGCAGGTGCTCGAGGGCGCGCTGGGGCGCGTGTCGCTGAACTCCGCCACCCAGGCCCAGCTCGAGGCGTTGCCGGGGGTGGGACCGGCCACCGCCCGCCGCATCGTCGAGCACCGTCCCTACGCGCGCCCCGACGACCTGCTGCGCGTCCCCGGCATAGGCCCGAAGAAGCTGGAGCGCTTGAGGCCGTTGGTGGCGCCGTGACGGTCGCTCGCGGTCCGGGCGGCGCGCGCGGTCCTTACCGGTTCGTGCCGTGGTCGGTGCCGGTCGCGCTGGGTCTCGTCGCCGGGGTCGCGCTGGCCGCGCCGTTGGAGGGTTGGACCCGCCTCGCGGCCGCGCTCGGCCTCCTCGGGGGCGCCGCCGCGTCGTGGCGATGGCGGGCGGGCGCGCGACCCCGCGTCGGTGGGGTGTTCGCCGCCGGCTGGCTCCCGTTCCTGCCGCTCGCGCTCCTCGCCGGCGCCGTCGGGGTCGGGCGGCTGCACGCCTGGGAGCACGGGCCGAGCGAGCGGGCCCGCCGGGCGCTCGCTCTCGAGTGGGCGGGCGAGGAGCGCGAGTGGCGTGGGCGCTCCGACGGCGAGGTCCTCCACGTCGAGGCGCCCCTGCGCGCGAGGCTGGCGCTGGTGACGCCGCGCGGAGCGAGCCCGCCCGTCGGCGAACTCGTGGTCGTCGGCACGGCCGAGCCGGCCGACGTCAAGCGCAACCCCGGCGGCTTCGACGCCTCCGCGCACCTCGCCAGGCGGGGCGTGGCCGGTCGCCTGTTCGTCCGGCGGGTCGACGTGGTGCGCGCCGGACGCACGGCGGCGGGCCGCCTCGCGGCCGGCGTGAGCGCCGGGCTGGGGGAGCGGGCCGCCGCACTCATGCTCGCCATGACGCTGGGGCGCAGGGACGACCTCGCCGACCTCAGGGACAGCTTCGGGGCGGCCGGTATGGCGCACCTCCTCGCCCTCTCCGGGTTGCACGTCGGGGTGCTGCTGGTGGCGGCTGGGAGGCTGCTGCGGGGCCTGCGGCGCGGGCGGGCGCCGCTCCTGGCGGCCTTGACCGTCGCCTTCGTGCTGTTGGTGGGTCCCAGCCCCAGCGTCGTGCGGGCCGCCACCATGGCGCTGGCCGCAGTGGCGTCGGCCGCCATGGGCGGCGGACGCGTGGATGCCTGGGCGGCCCTCGGCCTCGCCGCCTTGGTGGGCACGCTCGGCGCGCCGCAGATGGTCTTCGACCTCGGCTTCCAGCTCTCCTACCTGGCCGTGGTCGGCATGTTGCTGTTCATCCCGCCGTGGACGAGCCGGCTCGCCGGGCTCGGCGTGCCGCCTCCCGGGCGCGCGGCTCCGCGGCCGGCGGCACCCGGCGGCTCGCCCGCCAGGCTCCTCGGCTGGGCCGCCACGGGCGCGGTCGCCAGCACGGCCGCCCAGCTCCCCACCGTCTCCCTCGTCGCCGGGACCTTCCAGGCCGTGCCCCTGCTCTCGCCGCTCGTGAACGTCGTGGCCGTGCCCGTGGCCGCCCTGCTCGTGCCGCTCGGCTTCTTGGCGGGCCTCGTCGGCCTCGTCTCGGACCAGGCGGCGCGACTCGTGAACCTGGCCGTGGCGCCCTTGACGAGCGTCCTGATCGGCACGGCCGAACTGGGAGCCGCGCTACCGGCGCTCGGCTGGGGCGAGGTGACGCCGGTGGGGCACGCCGCCTGGGCCGGCTTCACGCTGGCGGTGGCCGCCTGGTCGTGGCGCCGGCTGCGGCTGCGCCGGCTGCTGCTCGTGGCCTTGACCCTCGCGGGGCTCACCTCCCTGCTGCCGCCCGCGCACGCCGCGCCGGACATCTGGTTCCTTGACGTGGGCCAGGGCGACGCCACGCTCGTGCGCCTGGGTGGTGGAGCGGCCGTGCTCGTCGACGGCGGCGGCTCGCCCTTCTCCGACTTCGACGTTGGTCGGCGCGTGGTGATCCCGGCCCTCCGCGCCCTCGGGGTCACGCGCCTCGCCGCCGTCATCGTCACGCACGCGGACGCCGACCACGCGGAGGGGCTGGTGCCGGTGCTGGAGAAGTTCCGCGTCGGGCTCCTCGTCACGGGCCCGCCGGACCCGGACGCCGCGCTCGACACCAGGCTCCGCGAGCTGGCGCTTGCGCGGGGCGTGCCCGTTCACGAGGCGCGCCGCGGCGAGCGACTGCTCGTGGGCGCGGCCAGCCTGGACGTCGTCAACCCGGCGCCCCACCAGGATCACGGCGGCGGCAACGACGCCTCGGTGGCGTTCGTCCTCAGGTACCGGGGCGAGGCGCGCGCGCTCTTCCTCGGCGACCTGGGGGTGAGCGTCGAGCCTGACCTGGCGGTGCCGCCGGTCGACGTGCTTAAGGTGGGGCATCACGGTTCGCGCGGTAGCACCGGACCGGAACTCGTCCGGGCCGCCTCACCGCGGTTGGCCGTCATCTCCGTGGGCCGCAACGGCTACGGGCACCCGGCGGTCGCCGTCACGGACCGCCTAGCCGCCCACGGCGCCGAGGTGATCACCACGCTGGAGCACGGCGCCGTGCGCGTGCCGCTCGCGGGACCGCTCACGTGGCACGGCACGGCGTCGCCGGCGAGGCGCGAGCGCCGGACCCCGCGGGCTGCACGAGCCGGTGGCGACGTGATAGATTGCTCACAATGCTCATGACGGTTCGCGTGCTAGCCGAGCAGGGTCCGGTGAGAGTCGAGCTTGCCCGCTGGGGGGAACGACTGGTGGTGGTGAAGCGCCTCCTGGCCGCGCACCCCATCGCCAGCCAACGCCTCGAACGCGAGGCCGCCGTCGTCGGTCGGTTGCGCCACGCCAACATCGTGCCGCTCCTCGGGGTGGTCGACGGCTCCTCGCTCATCTACGCCTACTGCCCAGGCGTGTCGCTCGAGTCGGCCCTCGAGCGCGGCCCCTTGCGCCCGCGGCGCGCCATGAAGGTCGCTCACGACGTCCTCAGCGCCCTCGCCTACGCGCACGCCCAGGGTGTCATCCACCACGACGTCAAGCCCGCCAACATCCTCGTCAAGGGCGAGCGAGCCCTCCTGACCGACTTCGGTTTCGCCAAGGACCTCGGTCTCACCGCCATCACCGCCCCCGACATGCTGCTCGGCACCCCGAGCTTCATGGCGCCCGAGCAGTTCCAGGGGGTGCGCACCGATCGCCGCTCCGACCTGTACGCCACGGCCGCGGTCGTCTACCACATGCTCACCGGCTCGCCGCCGTACGGCTCGCAGGTGGTGAGGTGGTTGGCCGGCGACGACCGGGTACCGCTCGACCCGCTACCGCCGGCGGCGGCGGCGTACTCGGAGGTCCTGAACCGCGGCCTGGCGCGCGACCCCGCCCACCGCTTCGGCAGCGCGGAGGCGTTCCTGCAGGCGCTCGAGAGCGTCTCCCTCGGCGCCGTCGCCTGACGGCCGGGAACGCCGCGTGATCGTCTCGTTCTCTGGCGACAGGTTCCTGTGTCGCCGCGCCGGCCGCGCGGCCCTGGCCGCGGCCGGCGCGGCGCCGGGCGCCGCCGTGGAGCTGGCCGAGGGGATGAGCGCCCAGGACGTCACTCGGCTCGCCTCGCAAGGGGGGCTGTTCGGTCGGGCGACGCTGCTGCTCGACTTCGAGGCGGCCTTCACGGGTGCCGCCGGCGTCAAGCCCCGCAACGAGGTCATGAAGGCCCTCGAGGGCGTCACCGGCGGCGCCACCATCGTCGCTCTCGACCCCGACGCCACCCCGGCCCGCCAGAAGGCGTGGCGCGCCCTCGGCGACCACCGCCACCTGGCCCTGCCGCGCGGCGACCGCCTACGCGACTGGGTCGCTTCCGAGCTCGGGGAGGCCGGCGTGGAGTCCGAGCCCGCGGTTGCCGCCTACCTGGCGGAGGTGTTCGGGGAGGACGCGGCGGCCATCGCGTCGGAGGTCCAGAAGCTGGCGGCGCTCGACGAGCGCATCGGGCTCGAGCGCGCCAAGGCGGTGGTCAACCGGGAGGCCACGCGCGACGCCTTCGACGCCATCGAGCGCATCGCGGCGGGCGACGTGGCCGGCGCGGTTGCGGTGACTCGCCGCCTCGTCGACGCCGGAGAGGCGGTGCCCCGCGTGTTCGGCGCCCTCGCCTGGCAGTTCATGCTCGTCGCCAAGGCCACCGGCCTGCGTCAGCGCGAGGGGGCGAGGCGCATAGGCGGGGCGCAAGCGGCCGCGGCGCTCGGGGCAGCGCCGTACGCCGCCGAGAAGGCGCTCGCCCTGGCTGCCAGGCTCGACGAGGCGGCCGTGGCGGCGGCCCTCGCGGAGCTCCTGGCCGCTGACGTGGCCGCCAAGACCGGCCGCGACCAGGAACTCGCGCTCGACGGCGTCGTGATCTCGTTGGCCAGGCGCTGGCAACGCGCCGGGTCGGGCGGGCGGCGCGCCT
>JACFNR010000007.1:88846-98020 GCA_019454765.1 Trueperaceae bacterium
GGCGCGCCTAGGGAACCCGGCCGTCCGCCGCGTCAACCCACCTCGGTCCAGACGGACCCGAGGGCCTGCGAGCGCACCGCGGCCTCCACGAAGGCCACCCCGCGAGCGCCCGCGCTCACGCCCGGGTAGTCCGGTGCCGGCTCGCCCTCCAGCAGCGCCTCGCCGGCCCGCAACCTGATGTCGCGCGCCGCGTTCCGGTACACGTTGGCGAACGCCTCGATGAACCCCTCCGGGTGACCCGACGGGATGCGCGCGGCGGCCACGGCCGCGCTGCCGAGGTACGGCCCGCCCGCCCGCGTGTACACCTGAAGGGGGGCCTCCAGTAGGGCCAGCTCGAGCCGGTTCGGCTCCTCCTGACGCCACCTCAGGGTGCCGCGGCTGCCGCTCACCGTGATCCGCAGGTCGTTCTCGGCGCCCACGGCCACCTGCGACGCCACCAGCACCCCCTTGACGCCGCCCTCGAAGCGGAGGAGCAGGTTGCAGTCGTCGTCGAGCTGCCTGCCGGGCACGAGCGGCGTCAGGTCGCCGCACAGCTCGGTCACCCGCAGCCCGGTGACGGTGGCGGCGAGGTTCTCGGCGTGGCTGCCGATGTCGGCCACGGCGCCGCCGAGGCCGGCAGCGGCGGGGTCGGCGCGCCACGCGGCCTGCTTGTTGCCGTCCGCCTCCAGCCTGGTGGCAAGCCAACCCTGGTGGTACTCGAGCACGACCTTGCGCAGGTCGCCCAGGACGCCGTCCGCCACCAGGCGGCGCGCCTCCTTGACCAGCGGGTAGCCCGTGTAGTTGTAGGTGACGGCGAAGACGACACCGCTGGCCGCCACCGCCGCCTCCAGCTCGCGCGCCTGCAGGGTGGTGACGGTCATCGGCTTGTCGCACACCACTGCGAAGCCGGCCCGGACGAACGCGAGCGCCACCGGGTGGTGCATGTGGTTGGGGGTGACGATGCTGACGGCGTGGATGCGGCGCTCGGGCGGCAGCGCGCTCTCGCCTGCGAGCATCTCCTCCCAGGTGCCGTAGACCCGCTCCAACCCGAGCGCGGCGCCGCTGGCGCGCGACCGCTCCGGGGTGCTCGACAGCGCCCCCGCCACCAGCTCGAAGCTCTCGTCGAGGCGCGCCGCCATGCGGTGGACGGCGCCGATGAAGGCGCCCTGGCCGCCACCGACCATGCCGAGGCGCAACGGTGCTCTCGCGTGGCTCACCAGTCAGCTCCCTTCGCACCGGGCCACTCCGGAGGTGCCCGGCCCGTACACCACCGTACCCGACCCGTGGCCGGTCGCGTCGTGGGTTAGCCTCGCGGGGTGGAGTCGCTGAGGGAACGGTTGCTGGGGGGCAGCGAGCGCGCGCTCGCTCGGGCCATGACGCTCATCGAGGCTGGGGCCCCCGAGGGGCAGGCCCTCCTCACGAGCGTCCGCGACCGCACCGGCCGGGCGGCGGTGGTGGGCATCACCGGCTCCCCCGGCGCCGGCAAGAGCACCTTGACCGACGGCCTCATCGCCGCCGCGCGGGCGCGGGGTCGCCGCGTCGGGGTGGTGGCCATCGACCCGACGTCCCCCTTCAGCGGGGGCGCCATCCTGGGCGACCGGATCCGCATGACCAGGTGGCATTCGGACGAGGGCGTCTTCATCCGCTCGATGGCCACCCGCGGGCAACTGGGGGGCCTGGCGGCCGCCACGCTGCAGGTGGTCGCCCTCCTGGACGCGGCGGGCTTCGACGCGATCTTCGTCGAGACGGTCGGCGTCGGGCAGTCGGAGGTGGACGTCGTGCAGGCCGCCGACACCACCGTCGTCGTGCTCACGCCGGGCCAGGGCGACGGGGTGCAGGCGTTCAAGGCAGGGATCATGGAGATCGCCGACGTCTTCTGCATCAACAAGTACGACCACCCAGGCGCCGACCGCCTGCGACGCGAGATCCGGGCGGCCCTCGAGCTCGGTGGGCGGTCGAGCGGCTGGGAGCCGCCCATCGTGGGCACCGTGGCGTCCAGGGGCGAGGGGGTGGAAGAACTCCTCGAGCGCCTCGACGCCCACCGCGACTTCCTGGGGCGAAGCGGCCACATCGACGGGGCGCGCCGGCGGCGGGTCCGCGCCGAGGTCGCCGCCGTCTTGGGCGAGCGATTGCGGCGGGCCTTGGCCGAGCGCGAGACGGAGGCGGTCGACGCGGTCCTGAGCGGCCGGGCGAGCCCCGGCGAGGTGGTCGACGCGCTCCTCGCCCGCCTGAGCGGCGCCGGACGGGGGTGAGGCCTGCCCCGCGGCCGCGGGGCGGCTACACTGGGCTCACCATGGTGCATGCCGTCTACCCGGGCAGCTTCGATCCGCTTCACAACGGTCACGTCGACATCATCCGCCGCGCCGCGCGCATATACGATCGGCTGACGGTGGCGGTGCTGCACAACCCCGCCAAGGAGTCGGGGCTGTTCACCACCTCCGAGCGCGTCGACATCATCCGCGAGGTGGTCGAGGGGATCGCCGGGGTCGGGGTGGACTCGTTCGATGGCCTCCTCGCCGACTACACGCGGCGCGTCGGGGCGACCGTGATCGTCAAGGGCCTGCGCGCCATAAGCGATTTCGAGTACGAGCTGCAGATGGCGCACCTGAACCGGCAACTGAACCCCAACGCGGAGACCACTTTCATCATGACCGCTACCCGCTGGTCGTACGTCTCCAGCACGCGCGTCAAGGAGATCGCGCGCTACGGCGCCGACGTCGCCAAGCTCGTGCCGCGCGCGACGCTCAGGCGGCTGAACGAGAAGCTGCAGTCGCAACCTCCCGGCCGGGGCCATTAGCAGCGTCGGAACGCGCCCGGCGGCGAGCGGACCCATATACTCGTGAGCGTGCCGCCAGGCACGCGCGTGGGGCGGCGAGCCGGTCCGCGCGACCGAGAGGAACCTCAGATGTCCTACCTGATCCGTGGCGTCGGCGCCGACGGCGGGGTCCGCGTGGTGGCGGCCGACACCACCGAGCTGGTCCGTGAAGCCACCCTGAAGCACGGCACGACCCCCACCGCCGGGGCGGCGCTCGGGCGGACGCTGACCGGGGCGTTGCTCCTGTCGCACGTCCTGCTGAAGGAGCACCGCGACCGCGTGACGCTCAGGTTACGAGGCGATGGGCCGCTCGGCGGCGTGATCGCCGACGCCGGCCTGGACGGCACGGTGCGGGGTTACGTCAGCAACCCGCGCGCCGACCTGCCCCTGCGAGCGGACGGCAAGCTGGACGTGGGCGGCGCCGTCGGCAGCGCGGGCGAGATCTCCGTTATCCGCTCCCACGCGCCCTACGGCGATCCGTACGGCAGCTCGAGCGACCTGGTGAGCGGCGAGGTGGCGGAGGACATCGCCACCTACCTGGCCCGCTCGGAGCAGATCGCCTCGGCCGTGCTCCTGGGCGTGTACTACGGAGCGGGTGGCCGGGTCGCGCGGGCGGGCGGCGTCGTGCTCCAGGCGCTACCCGGCGTCGGCGACGACGTGCTGCCGCTGCTGGAGTCGAACGTGCGGGCGCTCGGGCAGTTGACGACCGCCATGGGCCGCGCGCCGCTGAGCGAACTCGTGAGGGGCGAGCTGATGCGGGGCGTCGACTTCGAGCTCCTCACCGACCCCGCCCTACCCGTCAGGTTCGCCTGCCGCTGCAGCGACGAGAAGGCCCTGGAGGCGCTCGCCTACTTCACCCCGGCCGAGCGCCGGGCCATGGTCGACGAGGACGGCGGGGCGGAGGTCGTGTGCCACTGGTGTGGTGAGAAGCGCTGGCTCGAGCCGGCCGCCATCCTGGGGCTCGGCGGGGCCGAGGTACGCTGTCCCGACTGCGGCACGCTCTGGTACCGCGAGGGGCAGACGCGCATGGTCCGCGATCTCGAGATCTGCTCCTGCGGGCGCAGGGTCGAGCTGCCGAACTGATTCGAGCGGGCCGACCGCCCGATCCAGACGGGGGTGACCCGGGAGGCGTCCGTATGAGGGCCGGAATGATCGCCCTGCTGCTCTTCCAGATGATGCTCTGGGGCAGCGCGTACCCGATGATCAAGCTGGGCCTGACCGGCCTGAGCGCCCCGCACCTGACGCTACTGCGTCACCTCGTGGCCTCCGCGGCGTTCCTGCCGCTCCTCGTCGCCTTCAGGGGCAGGCTCGCGCCGCGCCGGGCCGACGGGCCCTACTTCCTCCTCGTGGGGGTGCTCGGCTACACCGTGTACCACCTGGCGCTCAACTACGGCGAACTCCGTGTGAGCGCCGGGGCGGCGAGCCTGATCATCGCCACGGCGCCGGCCATCACGGCGCTGCTGGCCGTGCTCATGACGGGGGAGCGACTGGCGCCGCTGGGCTGGGCGGGCTCCGTGGTGTCGTTCCTCGGCGTCGTGCTCGTGGTGGTCGGCGATTCCGCCTCGGGCGTGTCGTTCAACGCCTGGGCGTGGCTCGTGGTCCTGGCGGCGGTGGCGGCCTCCTTCTACACGGTCCTGCAGAAGCCTCTGTTCGCTCGCTACAAGCCTATCGAGGTCGCCGCCTTCGCCACGTGGGCCGGCACCCTGCCGCTGCTGGCGTTCGCGCCGGGGCTCGGCGCGGGCGTGGCGGGGGCGTCTTGGCAGGCGCTGGCCGCGACGGCGTACATCGGGGTGTTCCCGTCGGCCGTCGCCTACACCATCTACGCCTTCGCCCTGTCGCGCGCGAAGGTGACGGTGGTGACGGCGTTCCTCTACCTGGTGCCGGTCTTCGGCCTGCTGTCGTCCTGGCTGCTGCTCGGCGAGGTGCCGGCGTTCGTCACTGTGGTGGGGGGTTCCGTCGCCATAGGCGGCATCGTGATGGTGAACCTGGGCAAGGGCAGGCAGAGATCAGGATCGCGCGAGCCGCTCACCGAGCCGGCGCTCCTCGCCGGCGAGCAGTCGGCGGATGTTGTCGCGGTGACGGTAGATGGCGAGGGCCGTCAGCGAGGCGGCTAGGACCAGGTGAGGGAAGAGGTTGTCGCCGGCGCGCACCAGCACGAAGAGTGGCAGCGCGACCATGCCCACCAGGGAGCCGAGCGAGACGTGACGGCTGACCAGGATGGTGAACACCCCGAGCGTCACGGACACGGCGGCCACCAGCGGGTCGACGACGAGGAAGACGCCGATGCTGGTGGCGATCCCCTTGCCGCCCTTCATGCGCAGGAGCACGTTGAAGTCGTTGCCGGCCACCGCCGCCAGGCCCGCCAACGCCACCACCCAGGGGCCGAGGCCCAGAAGAGCCGGCAGCAGCGCGGCCAGCGCCCCCTTGAGCGGGTCGAGGACGATGACGATCACCGCGGGCAGCACCCCGACGGCGCGCAGGACGTTGGTGGCGCCGATGTTGCCGGAGCCGACCTGCTGGATGTTCACGCCGTAGAGCTTGGCGACGAGGAACCCGGAGGGGATGGTGCCCAGGAAGTAGCCGATTACGGTGGTGATCGCGGCCAGCGTTACGTCGAGCAAGTGGTGCCTCCGGAGCCACCGTAACGCGGTGGCCGTCCTCGATTGTAACGGTCGCCGTGAAGCGCGGCTGAGGGGCGCCGACCGGGCGCGGCGCCACCGCGGGACGGGCGCGGCGGTACCATCGGTGCGATGACCACGGCGACCCTCTTCTTGATCATCGTGGCGGTGGCCGGCGTGTCGTCGCTGCGCTGGGCCACGCGCCTCGCGCCCCTGCCCAACGAGTTCCCGCTCATGACCTCGCTGGCGACGGCAGCGGCGGGGGTGGCCGCCATGGCCACGTCTGGTGCGTGGCGCGCGCCCGCGCCCCTCATGGGCGTCCTGGTCGTGCTTACGCCCCTCTACGTGTTCGGGCCGCTAGGCCTAGTGGCGCTCGTCCGCGCCGGGGCGTGGCGAGCGGCGCGCGCGCTGGTGGGTCTGCTCTACCGCACCAAGGGCGGTCGCGACGCGGTGGGCAGGTTGTTGGCGCAGGCCGCCATCCACCGCGGGGACGGCGAGGCAGCGCTGGCGCTGACGGCGCGGCACGACCCCGTGCTGCTGGCGCAGGCCTACCTCCTGACCGGCGACTTCCAGCGCGTCCTCGACCTCGAGCAGCCGCCGGCGGCCTGGGGCGCCGACAACGCGCACCTCGTCTCGGCCGCCCGGGTCGAGGCTCTGCTGGCCCTCGGTCACGTCGAGCAGGCGCGCCGCGAGACGCAGAACCTCAGGACGCGCTTCGAGGCCGGCAAGCAGGGGCCGCTCGGCTACCGCGCCGTCGTGCTGTCGGAGGCGCGGCTGGCGGCGCAGGCGGGCGATCTCGCCGCCACCAAGGCGCTCGTCGAGCGGCCGCTAGCGGGGGTCGCCCCCGCGACCCTCTACGCCATCCTCGGCACGGCCGCCGAGCGGGGCGGGGCCAAGACGGCCGCCGTCAGCGCGTTCAGCGCGGCCTACATGGCGTCGTCGGGTCCGTCGCGGGAGCGGTACGCCGCCCGGCTGGCCGCGCTCGGCGCGGCACCGCCCACGCCGGCCGCCAGGCTGGCGCGGCGGCCCCTCGCCACCTACTCGCTCGGCGCTGTGCTCGCCGCCGCCTACCTGGCGCAGGTGCTCGTCGACAGGTACGTCGGCGTGCTGTCCGTGCGGGGGCAGGGGATCTACGCGAGCAACGTTATCGCCGCCTTCGTACAGGGCCTGCCGGGGGTGCCGTTCGCGGACGCCTGGTGGCGCTACCTCACCTACGCCTTCCTGCACGGCAGCGTGCTGCACATCGGCCTGAACCTGTGGGTGCTCGTCGACATCGGGCGGCTGTACGAGCGGCGGCGGGGGTGGGGCGACCTGCTGGCCGCGTTCACTGTCGGCACGGCGGTGGGGGCGCTGGCCACCACCCTGTTCCAGGCGGGGCAGGCGCTCGTGCTGGTGGGAGCGTCGGGCGGCATCTTGGGCGTGGCGGGCGCCCTGCTGGCGGAGGCGGCCCTGTCGCGTGCCCCCGCCGACCGCCTGCTACTCAGGGGCCTGTTGCAGTGGGTGGCGCTGCTCGTCGTCTTCAGCATCGCCGTGCCGGGCGTCTCATTGTGGGGCCACGTGGGCGGCCTCGCCGGCGGCTTCGCCTACGGCGTGGTCAGGCTGCGGGCGGGCGTCGGACCGCGGTTCGCGCAGGCTAGCGGTTGGTTCTGCGCCCTGCTACTGGCCCTGGCCGTCGTGAGCGCCCTGACGAGCATCGTCCCGCTCCTACCGTGAGGTAAGGTTGTACTCAGTCCAAGTCGAGAGGGCGGTCGGGAGGCAGGCGCCGGCGGCGCCCGTGACCGCCAGGAGGCAAGCGATGACAGACTCAGACGGAGCCCCGAAGGTCGCGGCGCCCACCGGCGGCGCCTTCCTGGTCGAACGTCAGGACGCCGCGACCATCCTCATCCCCGAAGCGTTCGACGACGACCTCAGGATGTTCGCACAGACCGCCAGGACGTTCGTCGAGCGTGAGATCGTCCCCGACTTCGCCAAGCTGGAGGCGCTCGACTACGAGCTGTCGCGTGCCAAGATGGCCCGCGCGGGCGAGATGGGGCTGCTGGGCGTCGAGGTGCCGGAGGCGTACGGCGGCCTCGGCCAGGGCAAGGCGGCGTCGTCGGTGGTCACCGAGGCCATCGCGGCCTCGGGTTCCTTCAACGTGACGTTCAACGCCCACGTCGGCATCGGGACCCTCCCGCTCGTCTACTTCGGGACCGAGGAGCAGAAGGCGCGCTACCTGCCGAAGCTCGCCTCCGGCGAGTGGGTGGCCGCCTACTGCCTGACGGAGCCCGGCTCGGGCTCCGACTCGCTGGCCGCCAAGGCGCGCGCCGACCTCGACGGTGACGAGTGGGTCCTGAACGGCACCAAGATGTGGATCTCCAACGCGGGTTTCGCCGACCTGTTCACGGTCTTCGCCCAGGTGGACGGCGACAAGTTCAGTTGCTTCCTTGTCGAGCGTGACACGCCGGGACTCGGCTTCGGGGCCGAGGAGCACAAGATGGGCATCAAGGGCTCCAGCACCCGCCAGGTGATCCTCGAGGACGTGCGCGTGCCGCGCGACAACCTGCTTGGCGAGGTGGGGAAGGGCCACCGCATCGCCTTCGGGATCCTCAACATCGGGCGCTACAAGCTGGCGGTCGGTGCGGCCGGCGGCGCCAAGGAACTCATCGGACTCAGCCAGGCCTACGCCAAGGAGCGGCAGCAGTTCAAGGCGCCCATCGCCTCTTTCGGACTGATCCAGGAGAAGGTCGGTCGCATGGCGGCCGACACCTACGCGCTGGAGAGCGCGGTGTACCGACTGGGCGGGAGCATGGACGCGGCGCTCGTGGGCGCCGCCGACGCGGCCGCTCAGCTCGCGGCCCTGAACGACTACGCGGTCGAGTACTCGTTCATCAAGGTGTTCGGTTCCGAGATCCTCGACCAGGTCGTCGACGAGGCCGTGCAGATCTACGGCGGCTACGGCTACTCCGCCGACTACCCGGTCGAGCTGCCATACCGCAACAGCCGCATCAACCGGATCTTCGAGGGCACCAACGAGATCAACCGCATGCTCACCGTCGACCAGCTTCTCAAGCGCGCCATGCGCGGCGAGCTCGACCTGCTGGGGCCGGCTCAGGAGGCGATGCTGGGGGGCCCCGTGGCGGGGGACGGCGCCACCGGCCCCTTGGCGGACGCCGAACTGGCGCTCGCCAACCTGAAGCGCGCCGCCCTGATGGTGGCCGGGATGGGCGCGATGGCGTACATGCAGGCGCTCGACAAGGAGCAGGAACTCATGGCGCGCGTGGCCGACATGGTCGGGCTCGTGTACCTGGCCGAGTCCGGCCTGCTTCGCGCCGAGCGGCTCGCGGCAGGGGCGAGGGGGGCGGTGGCGGCGACGCTCGCGCGCCTCTACGCCTTCGGCGCGGTGGACCGCGCGCGCGAGCTGGGCGTGGAGGCCCTCAGGCGCATACCGCGCGGCAAGGAGGCGCTGCCGCGGTTCCAGGCTTACGTCGCGGACCACGGCGTCGACCTCGTCGAGCTGAGGCGCCGAGCGGCCGCGGCGGTGTACGAGGCGGACGGCTACCCGCTGAGCTGATCGCGTCACGTGCCTAGCGAGTCTAGGCTCGAGCCGCTTGCGGCGGCCCACCCCATGCCTTAGTATTTAAGGTACATCTGAGGTGGTGGGCTCGGGCCGCGCCCGCTCACGCCGGACTGGAGGCAGGACCGTGGATAAGGAACGCGCCAAGGCACTCGATGCGGCGTTGTCGCAGATCGAGCGGCAGTTCGGTCGTGGGGCGATCATGCGGT
>JACFNR010000008.1:0-12364 GCA_019454765.1 Trueperaceae bacterium
GCCGCCGCCGCGCCGCCGCCGGCGCGCCGGCCGCCGGCGCGACATGCCGGACCGCCGCGCCGGGGCCGACCGCCGCGGCCAACGGCAGCGGCCGGTGGCCGCGCTCACGCGAGGGCCATATGATGGCGGCACCATGAGCGTACCCACCCTCGACCTGGTCGGCACCCCCTTCGAGTTCGGCGTGGCGCACGGCCGCGCCTTCCGCGCCGCCATCCGCGCCTACGCCGAGGAGCGCGTGGCGCTGGCCGGCGGGGCGGCCTGGACGGGCCGCGAGCTGAGCCGCCGGGAGGTGCTGGCGCTGGCCGAGGCGTGCGTGGAGCCCCACCGCGCCTACGCCCCCGACCTGATGACCGAGCTGGAGGGCATGGCGGAGGCGGCGGACGTGTCGCTCGCCGAGCTCATCGTGGTGGGCGGCTTCACGGACTTCATCGACACCGTGGCGGGCGCCAACCGCGCCGGCGGCGCCCGGCTCGAGACGCGCGCCCTCGACGACTGCACGGCCTTCCTCGTCCCGGGCTCGCGCATGGTCGACGGCGCCGCCGCGTTCGGGCAGACGTGGGACATGCACGAGAGCTCGACGGAGCACGTGGTGCTCCTGCGGGGCCGGCCCAAGGGGGCGCCCGCGTTCCTGGCGTTCACCACGGCCGGGTCGCTGGCCATGATCGGCATGAACGAGACCGGGCTGAGCGTCGGCATCAACAACCTCATGAGCGCCGACGGGCGCGTGGGCGTGACGTGGCCGTTCGTGGTGCGCGAGATGCTGAAGGCCGAGGATCTGGCCGGCGCCCTGGCGGCGCTCGAGCGCGCCCCGCTAGCCGGTGGGCACAACTACCTCGTCCTCGACGCGACGGGGGCGGGCGCCAACGTGGAGGCCATGCCGACTGCGCGGCACGTCACGCCGCTGGCGGACAGCGCCGTGGTGCACACGAACCACAACCTGCACGACGACACCCGGGCGGTCGAGCGGCCGCGCGAGCCGGCGTCGCAGGCCGACTCGGAAGCGCGCCTGGCCGACGCGGCGCGGCTCCTCGACCGTCACGCCCTCACGGTGGGCGACCTGCAGGCCGTCACGGCGCACGAGGCCAACATCTGCCACCGCGGCGAGGCGCCCCGCTTCGTGGGCACCTGCGGCGGCGTGGTCACGCGCCCCGCCGGCCGCGAGATGTGGGCGGTGCGGGGGCTCCCAAGCGAGGGGTCGTACCAGCGGTTCGCGTTCGAGGACGTGCCTGCGTGAGCGGCGCGCGCCCGCGACCGCGACTCCGCATCGCGCAGGCGCTGCCCGAGCACGCCGTGGCGCTGGCGGAGCTGCAGCGGGTGTGCTTCCCCAACCTCGCGGAGCACGAGCTCATGACCGAGGCGCACTTCCTGGAGCACCAGGAGCGCTTCCCGGAGGGCGAGTTCGTGGCGCTGGCGGCGGACGCCCCCGACGGGACCCCGCTGGCCGAGGAGCGCGTGGTCGGGCTCGGCTCGGGCTTCCTCGTCGACTTCGACCTGCAGCGACCGGAGCACGTGTTCCACGACATCATCGCGGGCGGCACGTACGCCAACCACGATCCGGCCGGGGCGTGGTACTACGGCGCCGACATCAGCGTCCACCCCGACTACCGCGGGTTCGGTCTGGGGCGCGCGCTGTATGACGCGCGCAAGGCGTTGGTGCGGCGCCTGGGCCGTAAGGGGATCGTGGCCGGCGGCCAGCTGCCCGGCTACCCCCGCTACCGCGACGCGCTGTCGGTCACCGACTACGTCGAGAAGGTGGTGGCCGGCGAGCTGACCGACCCGACGCTGACCTTCCAACTGAGCAACGGCTTCGAGGTGTACGGCCTCATACACGGCTACATCGAGGACGCCTACACGGACGACTGGGCCTCCTTCATCGTCTGGTTCAACCCCGACCTGCACTTCCCGGGCCTGGACGGCGACTGAGCTTGGCGCCGCCACTCGGGCCGGGGTCGCCCGGGGCGGGGCCGCGGCTGCCCGAAGGCCACGTCGCCGGGTCGCCACGCCACGACGACGCGGCGGAGGTGGCGACGCTCCTGGCCGCCTACGAGCTGGCCCACGAGGGCGCGGCGACGACCACGGCCGAGGGGTTGGTGCGGGAGTGGACGGGCGCCGACCTGGCGGCCGACAGCGTGCTGGTGCGCGGGCCCGACGGGCGGGCGGTGGCGCTCCTCGACACGGTGCCGAGCCGCGCGCAGCTCCTCTCGGCCTACGCCTTCGTGGCGCCGGGCGCGGCCGAGGCGGACGCCATCGCCGCCTACCTCGCCGGTTGGGCGGAGGCGCGGGCGTCGCGGCTGGCCGCCGGGGCGCCCGTGACGGTGCGCAACTACGTGCCGGCCGGCGACGCGACCCTGGCGGGACTGCTGGCCGGGCGCGGCTACGGCCTGGCGCGCACCGTCTACCGCATGGAGGCGGAGCTCGCGGCGCCGCCGCCCGTGCCCGCCTGGCCCGCGGGGGTCGGCGTGCGCGACTACCGCGGCGCCGCCGACGAGCCGGCCGCCTACGAGGCGTTCGAGCTTGGCTCCACCGGCATGTGGGGGCGACCGGGCAACACCTTCGAGCAGTGGCTCGGCCACGTGGCCGGCATGGCGGGCGAGGTGCGGCTGGCGGAGGCCGCCGGTGAGGTGGTGGGGGTGAGCATCGTGCGCGCCGCCGCCGACGCCGGCGGCGCCGGCCTCGTGCGGAGCCTCCGCGTCGTGCCGGCGTGGCGACGGCGCGGACTCGGCGCGGCGCTCCTCGCCGAGGCGTTCCGCGCCTGCTTCGCAGCTGGACGGCGGCGGGTGGCGTTGACGGTGGACGGCGCCGCCACCACCGGCGCGCCCGAGCTGTACCTGCGCGCCGGGATGCGCGTCACGCGCCGGTACCTGGTGCTCGAGAGGTCGCTCTGACGCGGCTCGGCCGTGGGATGCGCGCGCCTGTATACCCGGCGCGGCGCTCCCCCGTTGACCCGGGCGCCCTGCCCGGCTAGCCTGAAGGGAGAGCGGTTAATCGTTTAACCGCAGCGCCTTGGGCCGGGAGGTGAACGGTGGCCAGCATGCGCGAGGTCGCGGAGGCCGCGGGGGTGTCGGTCGCCACCGTGTCGCACGTGCTGCGCGGCACCAAGCGCGTGACGCCCGGCGTGGCCGCGCGCGTGAGGGCCGCCGCCGCCGAGCTGGGCTACGTCCCCAACCGCCAGGCCAGCGCCCTGCGCACGGGCCGCACCGGCATCCTCGGCGTGGTGCTGCCGGACCTCTCCAACCCGTTCTTCCCGGCGCTCCTCAACGCCGTCGAGACCGCCGCCCGCGCGGCGGGCTTCCTCGTGATGGTGCACGACACGGAGAACGACCCCGAACTCGAGGCGACGGCCCTCGAGCGCCTCGCCTCCCTCAGGGTCGACGGCCTCGTCTGGGTGCCCGCCCACGACCCGGCCGCCCCGCTGGCCTCCCGCCTGGCGCGCGGGCGCTCCGGCGCGGCGCCCGCCCTGACGCTGCCCAACCTCCCCCTCGTCACGCTCGACCGCCCCGTCGCCGACCGCGACGCGGTCTTCGCCGACCACGTGGCCGGCGGCGCCCTGGTGGCCGCCCACCTGCGCGAACTCGGGCTCGAGCGCGTGGCTCTGCTGCACGGCGCCAACGACATCGCCAGCGCCCGCGCCAGGCGCCGCGGCTTCCTCACCGAGTTCGACCCGCTCGAGCCTGTGTGGGAGGCGCAGAGCGGCTTCGCCCACGAGCTGCCGGGCGCGGTGTTGCGTCGGCTGCGCGCCGGCGGGTTCGACGCGGTGGCTTGCGCCAACGACGCCGTGGCCGTGGGCGTGGTTCGCGCCCTCAGGCAGCTGGGCGCCCGCGTTCCCGAGGACGTGTCGGTCGTGGGCTTCGACGACATCCCGTGGGCCGGCCTGGTCGACCCGCCCCTCACGACAGTGCGCCAGCCCCTCGCGGCCATCGGCGCGGCCGCCACGCGCCTGCTGCTCGAGCGCATGGCCGACCCGGAGCGGGCCGCCAGGCAGGTGGTCCTCCCCGTCGAACTCGTGGTGCGGGGCTCCACCCGCGCCCCCGACCGGTCGGACGCCCCGCGGGGCGGCGCCGGCCTCACCGGCGCCCAGGGCGCCAGAGCGGAGGGGAGGATGAGCGGACCGTGACCGTCGACGCCGGCACCAGGGGGCGGACGGGACCCCGCGTCGCCGTCGTCGGCAGCGTGAACATGGACCTGGTCGTGCGCGTGGAGCGTCACCCGCACCCCGGCGAGACGCTGCTGGGCTCCGACTACGCGACCCACCCGGGCGGCAAGGGGGCCAACCAGGCCGTGGCCGCGGCGCGGCTCGGCGCGCGCGTGGCGTTCGTCGGACGGGTCGGCGAGGACGCCTTCGGGGACCGCCTGGCGGCCTCCCTCGCGGAGTCCGGGGTCGACACGGCGGGCCTGGCGCGGAGCGAGCGCCCGAGCGGCGTCGCCTTCATCCAGGTCGACGCGGCCGGCCAGAACAGCATCGTCGTGTCGCCAGGCGCCAACCACGACCTGACGCCGGCCGACCTCGCCGCGCCCGCAGCGCGCGCCGCGCTGACGGGGGCTGCCGTGCTCCTGCTGCAGCTCGAGGTCCCCCTCGACGTCAGCCTGGCGGCGGCCGCCGCCGCGCGCGAGGGCGGCGCGACCGCCATGCTCAACCTGGCGCCGGCGCGCCGCCTCGCCGACGCCGAGCTGGCCGACGTGGGCGTGCTCCTCGTCAACGAGTACGAGGCGGCCATCCAGCTGGGCGCGGCCGCGGCCGGCGGGTCGCCCTCCGAGTGGGCCGTGGCGCTCTGCCGGAGCGTCCCGCGCGCCGTGGTGACGCTCGGCGCAGACGGCGCCGTGTGGGCCGAGCGCGTCGATCCCACCGACCCGCGCGGCGACGCGAGGCACGGCCACGTGCCGGCCTTCAGCGTCGTGCCCGTCGACACCACCGCGGCGGGCGACGCCTTCGCGGGCGCCCTCGCCTACCACCTCGCCCTGGCGGAAGGGCGCGCCAGCGTGCCGTCGCTCGCCGAGGCGGTGAGGTTCGCGAGCGCCGCCGGCGCCCTCGCCACCACCCGGGCGGGCGCCCAGCCGTCGCTGCCCCGGCTGGCCGAGGTCGAGCGGCTGCTGGCCGGAGGTGAGGGCGCGTGAACCTGCTCGAGATGAAGGCCATCACGAAGCGGTTCGGGACGTTCGAGGCGCTCAAAGGCGTCGACTTCGACCTGCGCGCCGGCGAGGTGCACGCCCTCGTGGGGGAGAACGGCGCCGGCAAGTCGACCCTCATGAAGATCCTCGCCGGGGTGCAGCCCGCCACCAGCGGCACGATGAGCGTGGCGGGTCGGCACGTGGCCTTCGGCAGCGTCGCCGACGCGCAGGCCGCCGGCGTCGCCATGGTGTACCAGGAGCTGGCGCTCGCCACCGACCTGTCGGTCGCCGAGAACCTCTTCCTCGGCAACCTGGGCACCTGGGTCAGCCACGCCAGGCTCGCCCAGCGCGCCGTGCCGCTGCTCGAGCAGGTGGAGCTGGCGGTGCCGCCCCTCACGCGTCTCGGCGCGCTGGCGGTGGGGGAGCAGCAGCTCGTCGAGATCGCTCGTGCGCTGGGGCACGAGCGGCGCGTGCTCGTGTTCGACGAGCCGACCGCCGCCCTCTCCAGCCTCGAGACCGAACGCCTGTTCAAGCTCGTCAGGAAGCTGGAAGAGCAGGGCGTCGGCGTCGTCTACATCAGCCACCGCCTCGAGGAGGTGTTCGAGCTCGCCGACCGCGTGACCGTCTTGCGCGACGGCCTCAAGGTCACCACCGCCGACGTGGCGGACCTGACCCCGGATGACGTCGTGCGCGCCATGGTGGGCCGCGACGTGAAGCGGTTCCGCCGCGAGCCCACGCCCAGGGCGGAGGAGGCGCCGGTCGAGTTCGAGTTCGAGGACGACGGGCTCGCCCCCGGCCGCATCGAGCTCAGGCCGGGCGAGATCGTCGGGCTGGCGGGCGTGATCGGCTCCGGGCGCAGTCAGGTCCTCGCCACCCTGTTCGGCGCGGCCGGCAAGGCGCGCGTTGGCGGCGTGCGCGTCGGCTCCCCGCACCACGCCATCGACCTCGGCATGTTCCTCGTGCCGGAGGACCGCAAGCTCAGCGGCCTGGTGCTCGAGCTGAGCGTGCGCGAGAACCTCGCCATGGCCATCCTGCCGCGCCTACTGGTGGCCGGCCTGTTCGTGAACGCCGGCAAGGAGCGGCGCGAGGCGCTGCGCTGGGTGGAGAGCCTCAACCTGCGGCCCCCGCAGCCCGAGAAGCGCGTGCGCGAGCTGTCGGGCGGCAACCAGCAGAAGGTCGTCGTCGGCAAGGCGCTGGCAACCGAGCCGCGCGTGCTCCTGCTCGACGAGCCCACCCGCGGCGTCGACGTGGGGGCGCGCAGCGAGATCTACGGCGTCATCGACGGCCTGGCGCGTGAGGGCATGGCCATCTTGGTGGCCAGCTCCGACACCGACGAACTGGTGGGACTCTGCGACAGGGTCATGGTCTTCCGCGGGGGCCGCGTCGCCGTGACGCTCGAGCGGCCCCTCGACGAGAGTGAGGTGGTGGCGCATGTCACCGGCGCGCGTCAACTGGCGTGACCTGCTGGCCCGTTTCGGGCTGTTCCTGGCGTTCCTGGTGATGGTCGCCGTCCTGTCGCTCGTGTCCGACAGGTTCCTGACCACCTCGAACGTCCTCAACGTGCTCAGGCAGATCTCGGTCAACGCCATCATCGCGTTCGGCATGACCGTCGTCATCATCGGCGCGGGCATCGACCTGTCGGTGGGCTCGCTGCTGGCGCTCGTCGGTGTGGTGGCTGCCATGCTGGCCACGACCACGAGCCTGCCCGTCTGGCTCGTGCTGCTCGTGGCGCTTGCCGTCGGCGCCCTGCTGGGCCTCTTCAACGGCGTGGTGGTTGGGTACGCCGGCGTGGCCGCCTTCATCGTGACGCTGGCCGGGCTCACCATCTTCAGGGGCGCCACCCTGGTGCTCACGGACGGCCGGCCGGTGAGCGGCCTGCCGCCGCTCTTCAGCCAGCTGGGCTACGGCACCTTCCTCAAGGTGCCCATGCCCATCTGGATCATGGTGGGAGTGCTCCTACTCACCCACGTGCTGCTGCGCCACACGGCGGTTGGGCGCGCCGTGTACGCGGTCGGTGGCAACGTCGAGGCCGCCAGGTTGTCGGGCATCCCCGTCAGGCGCACCCTGGCCCTCACCTACGTCTACTCCGGCCTCGTCACGGCCGTCGCGGCGCTCGTGCTGACGGGCCGCCTCAACTCGGCGCAGCCGACGGCGGGGCAGAGCTTCGAGCTCGACGCCATCGCCGCGGTGGTGGTTGGCGGCACGTCGCTCTTCGGCGGGCGCGGCAACGTGTGGGGGACCCTCGTCGGCGCCCTCATCATCGGCGTGATCAACAACGGCATGAACCTGCTGAACGTCTCGAGCTTCTACCAGCAGATCGTGAAAGGGGGCGTGATACTCGTCGCCTTGCTCATCGACCGCGTGCTGTCACAGCGCGAGGGGTGAGCCCCGTGGGACGCTGGCCCGTACCGGGGCCGGTGCGTCCCGTCGACCGCCCGGCGCCTTGCGCCGGGCACCGTCAGAGCCGCGCGGGCACCGCGCGGGGACCGCGGAGGAGGACCATGAGGAAGCTACTGTTCGTCGCCATCTTCGCCCTGCTGGGCGCCGGGTTCGCCCAGACCATCGGACTGTCGCTCTCGACGCTCAACAACCCGTTCTTCGTGCAGCTGCGCGACGGCGCGCAGGCCGCCGCCGACGAGCTTGGCCTCAAGCTCGTCGTCACCGACGCCCAGGACAGCGTCAGCAACCAGATCTCCAACATCGAGGACCTCCTGCAGTCGGGCGTGGCCGTCCTCATCGTGAACGCCACCGATTCCGACGCCGTCGTGCCGGCCGTCATGGAGGCCAACAGCCGCAACGTGCCCGTCATCGCCGTCGACCGCGGCATCAACGGCGGGACCGTCGCCTACTTCATCGCGTCCGACAACGTGGCCGGCGGCGCCCTGGCGGCCAAGTACATCTGCGACAAGCTGGGCGGCAGCGGCAACGTGGTCGAGCTCGAGGGCATCGCCGGCACCTCCGCGGCCCGCGAACGCGGCAAGGGCTTCAACGACTACCTCGCCGCCAACTGCACCGGCCTCGAGGTCGTCGCCAAGCAGACGGCCAACTTCGACCGCGCCCAGGGCCTGTCGGTCATGGAGAACATCCTCGTGGCGCAGCCCGACATCGCGGCCGTGTTCGCTCACAACGACGAGATGGCGCTCGGCGCCCTGCAGGCCATCCAGGCAAGCGGCCGCGACATCCTCGTGGTCGGCTTCGACGCCACCGACGACGCCGTGGCCGCCGTGAAGGCCTGCACCATGGCCGCCACGGTGGCGCAGCAGCCCGCCATGCTCGGCGACGAGGCCGTGCGGGCCGCCCAGAAGATCATCAAGGAAGGCGCACCGGCCACGCAGCAGAGCATCGCCGTGGGGCTGCAGCTCGTCACGAACGACGCCTGCAACTGAGCACTCCGCGCGGCCAAGGCGCCGCGGCCGAAGCGGCGCGGCGCGAGTGACGTGGTCGGGATGAACCG
This sequence comes from Trueperaceae bacterium, assembly GCA_019454765.1. NCBI lineage: Bacteria > Thermotogati > Deinococcota > Deinococci > Trueperales > Trueperaceae > Trueperaceae bacterium. Next base: position 8,561 of record JACFNR010000008.1, read on the forward strand.
ACCGCGGTGACGTCCAGGGGCTCCGGGGCGAGCCGGAACGCTCGCCCCGGAGTCCTGCTGGCAGGGGGAGGGTCTGATGAGGAGAAGCGGCATCCTGAACGCGGAGCTCGCGGCGCTGGTGGCCGGCATGGGCCACGGCGAGCTCCTGGTGGTGGGCGACGCGGGGCTGCCCGTGCCGCCCGGCGTGCGCTGCATCGACCTCGCGCTCGTGCCGGGCGTGCCCGGCTTCCAGCAGGCGGTGGCGGCGCTGCTGGGCGAGCTGGTGGTGGAGCGCGGCGTGGCCAACGCCGAGCAGCCGGGCGCCGCGCCCGCGGCGGCCGCCGCGCTCGAGGCGGGCTGGCCGCCAGGTGTGCCGCTGGAGCGCGTGCCGCACGCCGAGCTCAAGCGGCTCGTCGCCGGCGCCCGCGCCGTGGTGCGCACGGGCGAGTTCACCCCCTACTGCAACCTGGTGCTGGTGGCCGGGGTGCCGTTCTGACGGGCGGTTCGGTGCCCGGGCAGGAGGCTGGGCCGTGAGGCGGGCGCCCTGCCGGACGCGCTCGGGTGGACCTGTCCGGCAAGGCCCGCCCGACTAGACCCGCCCGAAGCGCTCCCAGGCGGCGCGCTCCAGCGCCTCGCGGTGGCTCGGGTGCGCGATCCCGATGAGGGCGCGCGCCCGCTGCCGCAGGTTCTTGCCGTAGAGGGACGCCACGCCGTGCTCGGTGACCACGTAGTTGACGTGCGCCCGGGTGGTCACCACGCCGGCGCCCGGCTTCAGGAACGGCACGATGCGGCTCTCGCCCCTGGACGTGGCCGACGGCATGGCGATGATGGGCTTGCCCCGTTCCGATAGCGAGGCCCCGCGGATGAAGTCCATCTGCCCGCCCACCCCCGAGTACTGGTAGGTGCCCAGCGAGTCGGCGCAAACCTGACCCGTCAGGTCGATCTCGAGCGCCGAGTTGATGGCCGTGACGGCCGGGTTGCGCCGGATGACTGCGGTGTCGTTCGTGTAGGCCACGTCCAGCAGGAGCACCGAGGGGTTGTCGTCGACGAAGTCGTACAGGTCGCGCGTGCCCATCACGAAGCTCGCCACGACCTTGCCGGGGTGGTTGCGCTTGCGCGCGCCCGTGATGACGCCGCGGCGCACCAGCTCGACCACCCCGTCGGAGAACATCTCCGTGTGGACGCCCAGGTCCTCGTGGTCGGCCAGGGCCGCGAGCACCGCCTCGGGGATCGCGCCGATGCCGAGCTGCAGGGTGGCGCCGTCCTCCACCAGGCTGGCCACGTAGTTGCCGATGGTGCGCTCGAGCCCGGTGAGGCTCGCCTGCCGCACCTCGGGCACGGGGTCGTCCTGCCAGACGGCCAGGTCGATGTCGTCCACGTGCACCAGCGCGTCGCCGTGGGTGCGGGGCAGGTTGGCGTTCACCTGCGCCACCACGGTTCGCGCCGACTGCACCGCCGCGCGGGTGGCGTCGACCGACGGGCCGAGCGTGCAGTAGCCGTGCCTGTCGGGCGGGCTCACGCTGATGAGCGCCACGTCGAGCGGCATGGCGCGCGAGCGGAACAGGGCCGGCACCTCGCTGAGGAAGATGGGCACGTAGTCGCCCTGGCCGCGCGCCACGGCGTCGCGCACGTTCTTGCCGACGAACAGGGCGTTCACGCGGAACGACGCCGCCAGCTCGGGCGCGGCGTAGGGGGCGGGCCCCTCGGTGTGGAGCTGCACGACCTCGACCCCGCGCAGCGCGGGCGCGCGCGCCGCCAGGGCGGCGATGAGCGCCTGGGGCGCCGCCGCCACGCTGTGGATGAACACGCGGTCGCCCGAGCGGACGACAGCTACCGCCTCGGCCGCGTCGACGGTGCGCACGGTCGTCAGTCCCGCGCGCGGTTGCCGCGTTGCTGCAGGAGGAGGGAGCCGCCGACCAGCACGATGGAGGCGAGGATCATCAGGGTGCTGATGGCGTTGATCTCGGGCGGCACGCGCTGCTTGAGCATGCCGTACACGAAGAGCGGCATGGTGGTGGTCCCCACGCCCGAGTTGAAGAAGGTGACCACGAAGTCGTCGAGCGACAGCGTGAAGGCGAGCAGCGCCCCGGCCAGCACGCCAGGCAGGAGGTTGGGGAAGGTGATGCGCCAGAACGTCTGCCAGTGGTTGGCGCCCAGGTCGCGGCCCGCCTCCTCGAGGCGCGGGTCCATGCCCGCCAGGCGCGCGCGCACCACGATGGCCACGTAGCTGATGTTGAACGCCACGTGCGCGATCACGATGGTGCCGAAGCCCGACACGAGCCGCACCCCGAAGAGGCGCTGCACCGTCTCGAAGACGATGTTGAAGAAGACGGCCAGCGCTATCCCCTGGGTGATGTCGGGGATGACGACCGGCAGGTAGAAGAGCGTGTCGAGCGTCTTGCGGCCCCAGAACCGGCCGCGCGCCAGCGCCATGGCGAGCATGGTGCCGAAGGCGGTGCTCACCAGGGTGGCGACGGTGGCCACCAGGATGGAGTTGCGCACCGCCTTGAGCAGGAGCTCGGTCTGGAAGCGCGCGGCCTCCGTGCCGGCCGAGATGGTGCCGGCGAAGATGTTCTCGTACCACTTGGTCGTGAAGCCGCGCCACACGCTCACCGAGGCGCCGTCGTTGAAGCTGAAGACCACCAGCACGAGGATGGGCACCCACAGGAACAGGTAGACGAGGAACGGGCTCAGCCACATGCCGACGCGCCCCGTGCGCCTCACGGCGAGGTCGCGCCGCAGCTTGCCGGCGCTCACGGTGGTGGTGCGGGTGGGGGCCCCCGCGCTCCGCGCGCTCACGCGTCCTCCCGCTGGCCCCAGCGCGTGTAGACGAGGACGCTGACGAAGACCATGGCGAGGAGCACCATCGAGACGGCGCTGCCGAGCGGAACGTTGCCGCGGCCGCCGAACTGGCCCTGGATGAGGTTGCCGATCATCAGCCCGCGGGTGCCGCCCATGAGGTCGGGCGTCACGTAGGCGCCGATGGCGGGGATGAACACCAGGATCGAGCCCGCGATCACGCCGGGTAGGGTGAGGGGGAAGATGACGCGCCAGAACGCCGTCCAGTCGTTGGCGCCCAGGTCGTTGGCGGCCTCGACGTAGCGCCTATCGAGCGCCTCAACCGAGGCGTAGATGGGCAGGATCATGAACGGCAGGTAGCCGTACACGAGGCCCACCATGACGGCGCCCGGCGTGAACAGCATCTGCAGCGGCGCGCTGATGACGCCGAGGCCCTGGAAGAGGCCGTTGAGGAGCCCGTCGCGCTGCATGATCGTGATGAGCGCGTACGTGCGGACGAGGAAGTTCGTCCAGAACGGCAACATGACGAGGAAGAGCAGGAGCATGCGGGTGGTGGGCGAGCGGCGCCGGCTTATGAAGAACGCCAGCGGGTAGCCGAGCAGCAGGCTGATGAGGGTGGCGATGAGCGACACGCCGACGCTGCGCCACAGCACGGGCCCGAACACGGTGAAGGTGCGCTCGTACTGCGCGAGGGTGGCCGGCGCCACCGGCGCGCCGCCCGCGCCGCGCGACATGAACGACGCCACCGCCACGAACACGAGCGGCAGCAGGAAGAAGACCACCAGCCAGAAGGTGGCGGGGAGGGCCATGAAGACGGCGCGGCCCTTGTCGCCGCGGATCCTGCCGCGCGTCACGCCGGCCCCACCGCGGGCAGCGCGGGCCACCCGGGCCGAGGCGAGGCTCCCCCTGGGCGGCGCCGGTCGTGCCGCGCACGTCCGCATCCAGTTGCGTTCATCGGCAGCGAGCATACCGCAGGGCGGCCGTGGTGGGCGGCCCTGCCCGGCGCCGCTCCGCTACCCCGCGGGT
>JACFNR010000008.1:12464-30180 GCA_019454765.1 Trueperaceae bacterium
GCGAGACTCCCCGTGGCCACCAGCCGGCGCAAGACCGATGCAACCTCAAGGTCGACTAGTTCAGGCGCAACGAGCCGCTGCCCCCTGAGGCGCCTGCGGGCTTGGCTGCCTCGCGCGCCGTCGTCGGCCAGCGCTACGACGAGAACGCTGGCGTCGACGACAATCATCCGTCGCGTCGTCGATCTTCGCGTAGGTGGGCGACCGCCTCTGCCGGGGACACGCTGCCTCCCCGACGATCGTTCACTCGGTCGAGCACCTCGTCAAGCGTCGGCTGCCGGGCCTCAGAGATGAGATGAGCGAGGAGGTACTCCTGCAGCGACATGCCAGCCTCGGCGGCGCGCCGGACGAGGACAGCGTGCGTGTCGTCGGGGACGTTCTTGATCTGCACGCTCCTCATGGCGCCATTCTGGCGCCGATCGTGCTCACGTGCAAGTGGACCCGTTACCGCTTCACCGGCCGACCAGGTTCCCCACTACGACCCTTCCCGCACTTTGTCAAGCCCGGCGAGTTCGCGTCCTACACGCCAGCTGTGCGTTGCGTCACGCGGGGGCCGCAGGAGGGCGTGCTACACTCCCCCAAACGGGCAAGAAGGAGAGTGAGAATCTTCAAGACAACCCTAAAGTGTGAGTGAGACCGAATGAGCCATCTTAGATGGTCTCGGGAGGCGAACGCTCTCGCGTAAAGGTTGTGGAGAAGCTCTTCCGGTCAGGGGCCGTAAAGTAACCCTTCCCTAACCGTTTCAGTTTCCCCCTTTTACGGGCTCACATACCTCAACAGGCGTTGTCGAAGCAACGTTATGAGAGGCACAGAAGCACTGGAATTCGCCGTCGTCAACACCGAGTTGCGGCACGGCCAAGGCGTCTATGACGCCGTCAGGCTCGCCAACGGCTACCCCACGGATCGCTACGTGCACTGCATCAACCCGGACGCCGTGGCAGAACAGCTCGAGCGGTTCCCCGCCGGGCAGTTCGTGGCCATCACGTACGAGGACGGCCTCGAGAAGGTCATCGGCATGGCTACCACCATGCGCACGGCTCGCACGCCCGACGAGCCGGCGCTGCCCTGGTACGACGTGATCGGCTCCTTCGGCCTGCGCAAGCACGACCCCGCCGGCGCCTGGCTGTACGGCGTCGAGATCGCCGTGCACCCCGATTACCAGCGCCGCGGCGTCGCCACCGCCCTCTACAAGGCGCGACTGGCGCTCGTCGACGAGCTGGGCCTCAGCGGCTGGTACGCCGGTGGCATGCTGATGGGCTACCACCGCTACCGCGAGACGTTCACGCCGCGCGAGTACGGTCAGCGCGTCATAGCCGGCAACATCGAGGACCCGACGGTCACGATGCAGCTGCACCGCGGCCTCGAGGGTCGCGCCGTCATCGAGGAGTACTACCCCGAGTGGCGCGCCGGCAACTCCGCCGTGCTGCTCGTGCACGAGCCGCGCAAGGGCGCGCCGCGGCGCGCCGCCCCCGGCCAGGCCGCGAACCCCAAGGGCGCGTGGCGCCAGGCGGCGCCGGGCACCAACCAGTTCAACGGGTGAGTAGCGGAGCCAGGCGATGACGCAAGGGACCCGGCGAGGGCACAACGACCTGCCCAGCGAGCACGACGTGGACGTCTACGACGTGCTCGTGCTGGGCGCGGGCTTCGCCGGCCTGGGCGCCGCCAGGGCGCTGCTCGAAGAGCGAGGCGAGCTCGACGTCCTCGTCCTCGAGGCGCGCGAGCGCCTCGGCGGTCGCGCGCACACCGACGTTCGCTTCGCGGGCTTCCCCGTGGAGCTGGGGGCCGAGTTCATCCACGGCGGGCGGGTCCCCACCTGGGCGTTCGTCGAGCGGCTCGGGTTGACCACCGTCCACTGGAACAAGCTGGACGACTCGTGGGTGCGCCTGACGGACGGGCGCCGCCTCACCATGCGCGAGGCGCGCGCAGCCGACCCGGCGCTCGAGGCCACCCGCGCCTGGCGGCTGCCTCCCATCAGGCCGCGGCGCCACGAGTCGTTCGGCGCCTACCTCCGCCGCATCGGCTTCGACCACGCCCGCCTCGACTACGTGCGGCGCGCCTTCGCGAACGCCGCCGGCGAGAGCATGCGCTTCCTCGACGCCACCACGGTCCTCGAGGAGCTGCGCATGACCCCGGCCCACGGCGAGGAGGACCACCGCATCCTCGAGGGTTACGGCGCCATCGTCGAGGCGCTCGGCGTGGGGCCCGAGCTCCTGACCGGCACGATCGTCACGCGCGTCGAGTGGGGCGAGGGCGGGGTGGTCGTGCGCGATCACGAGGGGCACGCCTTCAGGGGCCGCGCCGCCGTCGTGACGCTGCCGGTGGGGGTGCTCCAGGCAGGCGGGGTCGAGTTCGACCCGCCGCTACCCGAGCAGAAGGACGTGGCGCTGGCCGGCATCGGCATGGGGCCCGTCGTCAAGCTCGTCTACCGCTTCGCCGACCCCATCACGCCCGACGACATCACGGCGGTGTACGCCGCCGGCAACCCGCCAATGTGGTGGTCGCCGTCTGCCGGGCACCCCACGACGGAGGCAGTGGTGTGGACGGCGCTCGTCTCGGGCGACGGCGCCGTCGAGCTCCTGCGGCTGGGGACCGCCGACGCCCTCGAGCGCGGCCTCGAGTCGCTCAGGCGCGAGCTGGGGCGCCCCGGCCTGAGGCCGCAGGACGCGCTGCTCGTAGACTGGACCACCGACCCGTACGCCCGCGGCGGCTACTCCCACGTGCGGCCCGGCCACGCCGGCGCCAGGGAGCTCCTCGCCGCGCCGACGCCGCCCCTCTACTGGGCGGGCGAGGCGACGGCCGCGCCGGGCCTCGCCGCCACCGTCCACGGCGCCCTGCTGAGCGGCGAGCGCGCCGCGGGCGAGGTCCTCGCCGACCTGGCCACGCGCGAGGAACTCGAGGAGGGTGCCGGGCCGCTATCCGTGGCCTGAGGGCAGGCCGTATCATCCGAGGAGATCGACGGGACCGCGGGGGCCTTGGCGGCGGGCCTTCGCCGCGGCGACGAGGAGCGAACATGACAGAAGGTAGTGCAGGTCGGGGCGCGGGGCACGAGCACCTGGCGCCGGTCTGGTCGCACCTGACGGAGCTGCGCCCCGTGCGCGGCGCGGGCGCGTACCTGTTCGACGAGGCGGGCGCGGCCCACCTCGACTTCACGTCGGGCATCGGCGTGACCAACACGGGCCACGCCCACCCGCGCGTGGTGGAGGCCATCAAGCGTCAGGCCGAGGAGCTGCTCTTCGCGCAGGTGAACATCGTCACGAGCCCCGCGCTCGAGCGCCTCGCCGAGGCCCTCGCCACCGTCGTGCACCCCGCGCTCGGCTCGTTCTTCTTCAGCAACAGCGGCGCCGAGGCGGTCGAGGGGGCAGTCAAGCTGGCGCGCCACGCCACGGGCCGCCCGAACGTCGTCGTCTTCCAGGGGAGCTTCCACGGCCGCACCGGCCAGGCCATGGCGCTGACCACCTCCAAGACCGTCTACCGGCACCGCTACCAGCCCCTCCCGGCCGGCGTGGTCGTGGCGCCGTTCCCGTACGCCTACCGCTACGGCTGGAGCGAGGACGCGGCCGTCGACTTCTGCCTGGCCGAGCTCGACCTCATCCTGAAGACCCAGACCGCGCCCGACGAGACGGCCGCGTTCCTCATCGAACCCGTCCTGGGCGAGGGCGGGTACGTGCCGGCCCCGACGCGCTTCCTGCAGGGTCTCAGGCGCCGCGCCGACGAGCACGGCATCGCGCTCGTGTTCGACGAGGTCCAGACGGGCTTCGGGCGCACCGGCAGGTTCTTCGCGTACGAGCACTCCGGGGTGATCCCCGACGTGCTCGTCATGGCCAAGGGGCTCGGCAGCGGCCTGCCCATCTCCGCCGTCGCCGCGCGGCCCGCGCTGACGGCGCGGTGGGAGCGGGGCACCCACGGCGGCACCTACGGTGGCGGCAGCACCGTGCCGCTAGCGGCCGCCCGCGCCACCATCGACGCGCTCATCGCCGAGGACCTCCCCGGCAACGCGCAACGCATGGGCGAGCGCCTCGTGCAGGGGCTGCGGGCACTGCGGGAGCGCCACCCCGAGATCGGCGACGTGCGCGGCCTCGGCCTGATGGTGGGCGTCGAGTTCACGGGCAGACCGGGCCTGGCGAAGGCGGTGCAGCGCGCCTGCCTCGACGAGCGGCTGCTGCTGCTCACCTGCGGCGTCGACGACCAGGTCATCCGCTTCATCCCGCCCTTGGTGGTGGGGCCTAAGGAGATCGACGAGGGCCTCGCCCTGTTCGGGCGCGCCTTGGGCGAGGTGCTCGGCGGGGCGAGGGCGGCCGAGCCGGTGGGGGCGGCGCGGTGAGCGCGCCGGTAGTCGCGCCGGTAGTCGCGCCGGTCGGGGCGGCGGGCATCAGGCTGCGCACCGAGGTGCCGGGGCCCAAGAGCCTCGCCATGGCGGCGCGTCGCGACGCCGCGGGCGCGCGCGGCGCAGCGCGCCTGACCGACCTGGCGGTCGCCAGCGCGCACGGCGCGTACGTCGAGGACGTCGACGGCAACCGCCTGCTCGACTTCGCCGGCGGCATCGGGGTCCTCGCGGTGGGGCACACACCCGACGCGGTGGTGCGGGCGCTCAAGGACCAGGCCGAGAAGCTGGTGCACCTGTGCGCCATCGTCGGCACCTACGAGCCGTACGTGGCGGTCCTGGAGGCGCTCTGCGAGGTGGCGCCCGGCGACCACCCCAAGAAGGCCGTGCTGATGAACTCCGGCGCCGAGGCGCTCGAGACCGCCGTCAACATCGCGCGCGCCCACACGGGCCGGCAGGCCATCGTGGTGTTCGAGGGGGGCTACCACGGGCGCACCAACCTCACGCTCGGCATGACGAGCAAGTACGCCCTCTTCAAGAAGGGGTTCGGGCCGTTCGCCCCCGAGATCTACCGCCTGCCCCTCCCCGACATGTACCGGCGGCCGGCCGGCATGAGCGAGGACGCGTTCCTCGACCTGGCCATCGCGGCGCTCGACAAGGCCATGGTGGCGCAGGTCGACCCGGCGGCCATCGCGGCGTTCGTCATCGAGCCGGTGCAGGGCGAGGCGGGCTTCGTGCCGGTGCCGGCGCGCTTCCTGCGGCGCCTGCGCGAGTTGGCCGACGCTCACGGCATCGTCTTCGTGGCCGACGAGGTGCAGTCGGGCATGGGCCGCACCGGCAAGATGTGGGCCGTCGAGCACCACGGCGTGGTGCCCGACCTCGTCACGACCGCCAAGTCGTTGGCGGCGGGCATGCCCCTCTCGGCCGTCGTCGGCCGCGCCGACATGCTCGACGCCCCGCACCCCGGCGGGCTCGGCGGCACGTACTCCGGCAACCCGCTGGCGTGCGCCGCCGCCCTCGAGGCCATCCGCATCCTGCGCGAACCCGCCTTCCTGGCGCGCGCCACGGCGGTGGGGGAGCGGCTGCGGGCCGGGCTCGAGCGCATCGCCGCCAAGCACGACGTGGTGGGCGAGGTCCGCGGGCTTGGACCCATGCTCGCCATGGAGTTCGTGACCGACCGCGAGGGCAAGGCGCCCTTCCCGGCGGTCGTCCTCGAGGTGACCAAGCAGGCGCTGCGGCGCGGCCTCATCGTGATCCGCGCCGGGCTCTACTCGAACTGCATCCGGCTCCTGCCGCCCCTCGACCTGACGGACGCGGAGGTCGACGAGGGGATCGCCGTGCTGGAGGAGGCCGTGGCCGCCGCCTGCGCGGTGCACGGCCGCTAACGAACCGCCGCCCGCGCGCGGCGCGAGCAAGAGGGGTGGAACGACGGTGCCAGCAGACCAGAACGCCAGGTTCCCGCTCAAGCTGCTTGTAGGCGGCGAGTGGGTCGACGCAGCCCGAGGCGGCGTGTGGGACCTCATCGACCCGGGCAGCGAGGAGGTGGTGCGCCAGGTGCCGTTCGGCGACGCGGAGGACGTGGCGCGCGCCGTGGACGCCGCGGCCGCCGCGCAGCCAGCCTGGGCCGCCAAGACCGCCTACGAGCGGGCCAAGGTTCTCGAACGCGCCGCCGCCTGGATCCGCGAGAACGTCGACGAGCTGGCGCGCCTGACCACGCTCGAATCGGGCAAGCCGCTGGCGGAGGCGCGCGGCGAGTGGCTGTCGGCCACCAACTACCTCGCGTGGTTCGCGGGCGAGGGGGTGCGCGTCTACGGCCGCACGGTGCCCGCCATGGCGCCGGGGCGGCGCATCAGCGTCGTGCCGCAACCCATCGGGGTGGTGGCCACCATCACCGCCTGGAACTTCCCCGTCTACAACATCGTGCGCACCTGGGGGGCGGCCCTGGCCGCAGGCAACGCCGTGGTGGGGCGGCCGTCGGAGTTCACGCCCCACTCGGCCATGCTGCTCGGGCAGGCGCTGACGGAGGGCGGGGCCCCCGCGGGCGTCGTCAACGTGGTCAACGGCGACGCCGAGGCCATGGGTCGGGCGCTGCTCGACGACCCGCGGGTGCGCAAGATCGCCTTCACGGGCAGCCCGCGCGTTGGGCGGATCCTGATGGACGGCGCCTCGCGCACCCTCACGCGCCTGGCGCTCGAGCTGGGCGGCAACGCCCCCGTCATCGTGTTCCCGGACGCTCACGACCTCGAGGGCCTGGCCACGCTGGCGGCGCGCTTCAAGGTGCGCAACGCCGGCCAGGTCTGCATCGCGCCGCAACGCTACTACCTCCACGAGAGCGTGGCGGACGAGTTCACAGCCCGCGTGGTGGCGGCGATGCGCGCCCTCAAGGTCGGCCACGGCCTCGAGGAGGGGGTGCAGGTCGGACCCCTCATCAACGAGCGCCAGCTCGGCCGCGTGGCCGAGCTGGTGACGGCCGCGGCGGCGGCGGGCGCCACCGTCGCCACCGGCGGCGGGAGGCTCGAGCGCCGCGGTTACTTCTTCGAGCCCACCGTGGTCACGGGCGTCGCGCCGGACGCGCGCCTCTTCGAGGAGGAGATCTTCGGGCCCGTCCTGCCCATCACGACGTTCTCGTCGGCGGCCGAGGTGCTGGAACGCGCGAACGCCACCGAGTACGGCCTGGCGGCCTACGTCTTCACCTCCGACCTCAACACGGCGCTCGCCATGTCGGAGCGGCTCGAGTTCGGGATGGTGGGCGTCAACGACTGGATGCCCGTGACGCCAGAGGCGCCGTTCGGGGGCGTGAAGGGCAGCGGCATGGGCCGCGAGACGGGGGCCGAGGGGATCATGGAGTACCTCGACCAGAAGGCCGTGTTCATCGGGGGTGTCGAGCTCCCCTGAGCGGGGCTCCAGGGGAGCACCGGCCGTGAGGCGGGCGTACTAGACTGGCCGTCAGACGGCCGCCGTGTCGACTTCCCTTCCCGAGACCACCCCCGAACCCAGCCCGCCGAGCGCCACGGACGCCGTGGCCGCGCTCGTGCGGCGCACCATGCGGCTCTCCCTCGTGGAGGGGAGCCTCATGCAGGTGTTCCTCAACTGGACGTCCGGCAGCGTCCTGGTCGGGTACCTGCTGCACCTGGGCGCCTCTCCGACGCACATCGCGCTGGTCGGCAGCGTCCCGTTCCTGGCGCAGATGTTCAGCCCGCTGGGGGCGATGGCGGCCGAAGCGCTGGGGGGCAGGCGCGCCCTCGCCGCCCTGCTGGGCGCCACCGGGCGCGCCAGCTGGATCCTGGCGGCGTTCCTGCCGCAACTGAGCCTCCCGGACGGCCTGCGCCCGACGCTGCTGGTGGCCTTGGTGTTCGTGGCCAGCGCCTTCCAGGCCGCCACCGGCACCGTGTGGACGGCCTGGATGGGCGACGTCGTGCCCGAGGAGCGGCGCGGGCGCTACTTCGGCATGCGCACGGGCATCCTCGGGGCCGTCGGGACCGTCGCCAACCTGGCCGCCGGGGCGTTCCTCGACCGCGTGGGGGCGCCGCTGTCGTTCCAGGTCGTGATAGGGGTGGCCGTGGCGGCGTCGTTCGTGGCCGTGGTGCTCTACCTGTTCCATTACGACCCGCCGTCCGAGAAGCGCCGCATAACCCTCGGCAAGATCCTCACCCTGCCGTACGCCTCGGTGAACTTCAGGCGTTTCCTGCGCTTCGCCGTCTACTGGCAGTTCGTCGTCATGCTGGGCGCGCCCTTCGTGGTGCCCTACTTCCTCGAGGAGCTGCGCATGACGTTCACTCAGGTCGCCTACTGGAGCTCGCTGACGGCCCTGGTGGCGTTGGCGACCACCATCCTGTGGGGGCGCGTCGCCGACAGGGTGGGCACCAAGCCCGTCCTGATGCTCGGCACGTTCCTCGCGGGGGCGCTGCTGCCCGTCAACTGGATCCTGGCGGGCCTGACGGGGAACCTGGGGTTCGTGTGGCTGTCGGGCGTGCTCGACGCCGTCGCTTGGGGCGCCATCACGCCGGCCGTCTTCAACCTGGCGCTCGGCTCGGCGCCGCGTACCGGGCGCGTGACCTTCATCGCCATGTACTCGCTCGTGCAGGGCCTGGCGGGGTTCGCGGGCGGGGCGCTCTCGGCGCCGCTCATCACGTTCCTACACTCCATCGACTACCCGGCGTGGATGGCGGGGTGGACGGGCTACCACACGCTGTTCGCCATGTCGGGCGTGGGGCGCATGTTGGCCTGGACGTGGCTCAGGCCGGTCGAGGAGGAGCGCTCGTGGCGCACCAGGGACGTGCTGAGGGCCGCGGGGCGCGGGCTGTGGGGCGGCGTGGGGGGCGGGCGGGGCTGATCCCGGCCGGGTGGGGGCGGGGGTGCCGCGCCCGCGCGGCGTGCTGGCCGGGCGCGACCGTCGGCCCGGCGCCGGCTGTGTACTTCCTTCCGTCCGGCGCGCCTTGACGGGGGCGGGCCGCGCCCATTAGCCTTACATAAGTACTTTGCAAAACCTTCTGGAAAGGAACGCGTGGACCTCAGGAGCGTGCAGCACGACAACGTACGCGAGCACAACCGCCGGGCGGTGCTGCAGGCGCTGCGCGCCCGCGGCGCCGCGTCGCGCTCCGAGATCTCCCGCGCCACCCTCCTGAGCGTCCCCACCGTGACCACCATCGGCCAGGAGTTCGTCGCCCTCGGGCTCGTCGACGAGGGCGAGCTGGCGCCCTCCGGCGGCGGCAGGCCCGCCAGGCTCCTGCGCCTCGTGCCCGAGTCGCGCAACGTCCTCGCCGTCGACCTGTCGGGCGACGCCGTCCGCGCCGCGCGCATCGACCTCGCCGGCGCGCTCCACGCGCTGCCGGCCGGGCCGCCCCTCGGCCCCGGCGCCGAGCGGACCCTCGCCGCCTGGCTGCAGGAGGCGGTGGCCGATGCCGATGCCGCCGGCACCCCCTACTCGCGCCTCGCCGTCGCCATCCCCGGCGTCATCGACCAGGACGGCTCGCACGTCCGGCTCGCCCCCAGCCTCGGTTGGCACCGGGTCGACGCCGCCGCCCTGCTCGAGCAGGCGAGCCGCCTGCCGGTCCTCCTCGAGAACGACGTGAACGCCCTGGCGCTCGGCGAGCACCGTCACGGCGCCGGCTTCGACCGCAGCCACGTCGTCTACCTCACCATCGCCGGCGGCGTCGGCGCCGGCCTGGTCCTCGGCGGTCAGCTCTACCGCGGCGCGCACCGCGCCGCCGGCGAGGTCGGCTACGGCCTCATGCGGGGCATGGCCGAGGACGGCCTCGACCTCGGCGCCTCCGGCCCGCTAGAGCGCCACCTGCTCGGGCTCGCCCACGCCGTGGTGGTCGACGGCGTGCTCGACCTCGCGGACGCCGGCCGCCGCGCGGCCTTCGAGGAGCTCGCCGACGGCGTGCGCCTCGTGCTCCACAACCTCGCCTGCGCCCTCGACCCGGAGGTCGTGGTCGTAGCCTGGTCCGCCGACCCGGAGGGGCGCCTCGCCGAGGCGGTGGCGCGCCGCTGGGCCGTACCGCTGGCGGTCGACGTCAAGCCAGGCTCGCTCGGCCCCATCGCCGCCCTCCACGGGCTCGGCCACCTCGCCCTCGAACACCTCACGGCCGACGTGTGCGGCCTCGAACAGACAGGGAGCCCGCTGTGAGTTACCGCCACCTCCGCATCGTGGACGTGCACACGCACTTCCCGATCGAGAACACGATGGGCCTGCCGCCCGTGCCCGAGCAGCAGCACCCGCTGCTCCTCGCCTACGCCCGCGACCGCGGCCGCCGCATGGCCATGGAGTGGAACACGGAACCGACCGAGCCGGCCGCCAAGACCGACGCCGAGGTCGACGCCAACCTGGAGCGGTGGGCCGCCGAGGTCGAGCGTTACGGGCTCCACAGGGTGGTCTTCGTGAGCGCCCACGACAACGACCGCCTCGCAGGGCTGGTGGCGCGCCACCCCGACAAGTTCATCGGCTTGGCGCACCACGCGCTCGCCCCCGGGGCCGACGTCGAGCTGAGGCGCGCCGTGGACGAGCTGGGCCTGAGGGGCTACAAGCTGCTTGGCCCCCGCACCGACCACCCGTTCGAGGCGCCCGAGCTGCGCGGCGTGTGGGAGTTCCTCGCCGAGAGGCGCCTCCCCGCCCTCATCCACTTCGGCTTCCTTGGACGCGGCGGCGGCATCGTGCAGCACCCGCGCATGAGCCCCCTCTCGCTCTTCGAGGTGGCGCGCGCCTTCCCCGAGATCCCGTTCCTGATCCCCCACTTCGGCGCCGGCTACTTCGACGACCTGCTGGCCCTGTGCTGGAGCCTGCCCAACATCTACATCGACACCTCGGGCTCCAACCAGTGGATGCGCTGGATGCCCTACCCGCTCACCCTCGAGGACCTGTACCGCAAGGCGCTCGACACCATCGGGCCAGAGCGCATCGTCTTCGGTTCCGACTCGAGCCTCTTCCCGCGCGGTTTCTCGGAGCGCTACCTCCTCGACCAGCTGCGGGCCTGCTACACCCTCAACGTGCCCGATGCCGACGTGGCCCTCATCTTCGGCGAGAACGCCATACGGCTCCTGCAGCTCGAGGACGAACCCGCGCGTGCCGGAGCGACCGCATGAGCTGGCACCCCGCCTACCGCAAGCAGGTCCTCGAGCCCGACTTCCACCACGCGGCCGCGCACCTGTCGCACCACTTCATCGACGCCATGACGGCGCACCTGGACACCGTCATGCGCCTGCCCGCCTACGCGGGAGCGGCCGAGCAGGCCGCCGGCGCCGCCGCGCGCGCCGCGCTGGTGGCGCAGCATGGCGCCCCCGCGCCCGAGCAGGCCGACGACGTGCCCGACTACTACTTCGCGTTGCAGCGCCGCCTCGAGGCGCAGGTGGGCGAGGAGGCCGTTGGCCTCATCCGCGTTGGGCTCAGCCGCAACGACCTCGACATGACCGTCTACAAGATGGCCGGCCGCGCCGCTCTGCTCGACGTCGGCGAGCGCCTGCTCGAGGTGCGACGCCTGCTACTGGACAAGGCGCGGCGCCACGTGAGCACCGTGCTCATCGCCCAGACGCACCACCAGCCGGCGCAGCCCACCACCGTCGCCCACTACCTGAGCGCCGTGGAGGACCAGGCCGCGCGCGACTCCGAGCGGCTGGCGCAGGCCTACGCCCGCATGAACCTGAGCCCGCTCGGCGCCGCCGCGCTGGCGGGCAGCAGCCACCCGCTCGACCGCGAGTTCACCGCCGCCCGGCTAGGCTTCGACGGCCCGGTGGCCAACACGTACGACGCCGTCGCCTCGGCCGACTGGGAGTTCGACATCGTCAGCCTGGCGCAGTCCGTGGCGCTCGGCCTGGGGCGGTTCGTTAACGATCTCTTGTCCTGGGCCGCATCCGGCTGGTACCGCCTTGACGATAGTCTGGTCCAAGGGTCATCGATCATGCCGCAGAAGCGCAACCCCGTCTCCCTCGAGCACGCCCGCACCCGCCTCTCGCGCGTGCTGGGCGCCGCCGGCATGATCACGTACTCGCACCACAACATCCCCTTCACCGACCTGAACGACTTCGGGCCGGACGTCCAGGGCGCCCTCGGGGTGCAGCACCGCCAGCTCGTCGGCGCGCTGACCCTCCTGACGGGCTGCCTCACGGACGGCGACTTCGACGAGCCCAAGCTCGCAGACGTGGCCGCGCGCACCGACACGACGGCCACCGAGCTGGCCGACGTCCTGGCGCGCGACGCTCACCTGACCTTCCCACACGCGCACCACGTGGTCGCCACGCTGGTGCAGCGCTTCCATGCGGAGGGGCGGCTACTGACCTCGGCCACCCCCGCCGACGTGGCGGCAGCGGGCGGACCGCTGCTCACCACGGAGGCGCTGACCGCCGCGCTCGACCCGGGCGCGTTCGTGAGGCGGCGCCGCGGCATAGGCATGCCGGCGCCGGAGGTCATGACCAACAGGCTCGCTCGGGCCACGGAACGGCTAGAAGCCGACCGGCAGGCCCTGCGGGAACGGTCCGAGGCACTAGGGCGCGCCACGGCGCGGCTGCGCGGAACCGGAAAGGAGCAAGTCGGAGCATGAAGCGTTTCCTCGTTCTATTGGCCGTGATGTTGGGGGTCGGCATCGGCGCCGCCCAGACCACCATCACCTACTGGCAGTACGACTACAAGACCCGCGTCGACGCGATGAACCAGCTCATCGCCCAGTTCGAAGCCGCCAACCCCGACGTCAAGGTCGTGCAGGAGACCTTCCCGTACGACGGCTACCCGCAGCAGGTCGCCGCCTCGCTCCCCGCCGGCCAGGGCGCCGACGTGGTGCAGCTCTTCTACGGCTGGCTCCCCACCTGGCAGCGCGCCGGCTACGTCATCCCGCTCCCCGAGCAGTACTTCTCCGCCACCGAACTCGACGCCAACTTCGCCCCCGTCGCCCAGGCCGCCAAGGTGGCCGGCACCTGGTACGGCCTCCCGACCGCGGTCCGCAGCCTGGCGCTCTTCTACAACGCCGACATGCTCGCCGAGGCCGGCTACGACGCTCCGCCCGCCACGTGGGAGGAGTTCGTCGAGATCGCCAAGGCCCTCACCGTCAAGGAAGGCGACCGCTTCGTGCAGGTCGGCTACGGCTTCGCCCCCAACGGCCAGGACCACCACCTCCTGCGTGAGGTCCTCGTCCGTCAGTTCGGCGGCGCCCCGTACTCCGACGACAACCTCACCGTCACCTACGACAGCGAGGCCGGCATCGAGGCCCTCACCTTCTACACCGACTGGGTCACGAAGTACGGCTTCGCCGTGCCCGAGTTCGTCCCCGGCAACAACGGCTACCGCGACGGCTTCCGCCAGCTCGAGAACATCGCGATGATCGTCGACGGCTCCTTCGCCATCGGCGACGTCAAGAAGGTCGCCTTCAACTGGGGCGTCACCGAGCTGCCCGTCCGCGCCGGCAGCGACGTCAAGTCCAACTTCGGCTCGTTCTTCATGAACGGCCTCACCCCGAACGCCGCCAAGGACCCGGCCAAGCTCGAGGCCGCCGCGCGCTTCCTCAAGTTCGTGACCAGCGACGACGCCATGAAGCTGTGGCTCGACGTCGTGGGCGAGCTGCCCGCCAGCCGCACCCTCATCGCCGACCCCGAGCTCGCCGCCGACCCCATCTACGGGCCGTTCGTGCGCGCGCTCGACTACGCGCACGCCACCGTCTTCGTCGACGAGAGCGGCCAGCGCGACATCATGGTCGACGCCATCAACGAGGTCGTGCTCCAGGGCACCAGCCCCGCCGAGGCCATGAAGGCGGCCGCGGCCGCCGAGCAGCTCCTGCTCGACGCGAACCGCTGATCCACCCCTGAGTCTCGCGCCGCCGTGACCCTCACGCGAGGGTCACGGCGGCCGCCGGGCACCGGGCGCCGATGCGGCGCCCGGGCGGCCGGCACGTAACCGCCCCTCGCGCTCAACCGCGAGAACGCTCGCGCCGCGCGCGGGCGAACCCGCGCCGCCCGCAGGCGCCCGGCACAGAGAGCCGGGCCGGGCGGGCGCGGCCACGGCCCCGGAGGTGCCATGAGGAGTTCGGAAGGCGTGAGGCGCCGCCGAGGACTATCTTTGACGTCGCGTGAGGCGCTATGGGCGTACGCGTTCCTGCTCCTCCCGCTGGCGTTCTTCCTGTTCTTCAGGTTCTGGCCCGCGATCCAATCTCTCAAGCTGTCGCTATACACCTGGCACGTCGACCCGGAGCAGCGCACCTTCATCGGGCTGCAGTACTACCGGGAGATGTACCAGAACTTCGTCGCCAAGGGCGACCTATTCAAGGCGCTGAGGAACATGCTCTTCTACTTCCTCATCGTCGTGTTCGGCCAGGTCACGCTCGGCATGTTCAGCGCCGTGCTGCTCAACTCCGTCAACTGGTTCAAGGGCCTGTTCCGCGCCATCTACTTCGCCCCGTACGTGACGCCGGCCGCCGCCGTCGCGTGGGTGTGGGGCTGGATGTACTCGGTCAACTTCGGTATCTTCAACAAGTTCCTCTCCGATTGGAGCGGCTTCGTCACGGGCATCGGGCTGCCGTGGCTGGCCATCTCGCCGCAACCGTTCCTCACCAGCCCCCAGCAGGCGCTCGTGGCCGTGGCCGCCGTCGTCGTGTGGCAGCAGCTCGGCTTCCAGGTGGTCATCTTCCTCGCCGGTCTGCAGGGCATCCCGCGCCCCATGCTCGAGGCCGCCGCCATCGACGGCGCCAACGGCTGGCAGCGCTTCTGGAACGTCACGTTCCCCCTCCTGAACCCGGTCATCGTGTTCTCACTCATCATCTCGACCATCTCGACCTTGCAGATGTTCGACCAGGTGCAGAACATCAACTTCACCGACCAGGGCGGGCCGCTCGGCAGCACCCTCACGATCGCGCTCTACATGTACCAGCAGGCGTTCCAGAAGTTCCGGATCGGCTACGCCGCCGCCGTGACCGTGCTGCTGTTCGCGATCATCCTCGTGATAACGCTCATCCAGCTGCGGCTCACGCAAAGGAAGGTCGAGTACTGATGGCCTCGCTCCAGAGCGCCCGGCGGCGCCGGGCACCCCTCGACATCGGCCGCCTGTTGGCCTACGTGCTCCTCACCATCGGCAGCGTGGTCATGGCGTTCCCGTTCGTGTGGATGATCCTGTCGGCCTTCAAGCCCGTCAAGGAGATCTTCCGCTTCGGGTTCTGGCCCAAGGTGTGGACGCTCGCCAACTTCAGCGACGTCCTGCTCAACACGCAGTTCCCCCGCTGGTTCCTGAATAGCCTCATCGTGGCCGGCATCTCGACCGTGTCGGTGCTGTTCTTCGCCTCGCTCGTCGGCTACACGCTCACGCGCCTGCGTTTCCCCGGGCGCAACATCATCTTCCTGCTCATCCTCAGCACGCTCATGATCCCCACCGAGATGCTCGTCATCCCGTGGTACGTCATGTCGACCGAGTACGGCTGGGTCAACACCTTCTGGGGCATCGCCTTCCCGGGCCTCATCCCTGCCTTCGGCGTCTTCCTCATGCGCCAGTTCTTCGAGTCGCTGCCGCGCGACCTGTTCGACGCCGGCCGCGTGGACGGCGTGAGCGAGTTCGGGCTGTTCTGGCGCGTCGGGCTGCCGCTCGTGGGGCCCGGCCTTGCCGCGCTCGGCATCTTCAACTTCGTGGGCAACTGGAACGCCTACCTCTGGCCGCTCATCGTGGCCAAGTCGCCCAGCATGCGCACCATCCCCGTCGGGGTGGCGTTCTTCTCGGGCGAGGCCGGCACGGAGTGGAACCTCATCATGGCCGCGGCCGCCCTGGCCGTGATCCCCGTGCTGCTCGTGTTCTTCATCTTCCAGCGCCAGATCATCGAGGGCGTGGTCCTCACCGGGGTGAAGGGATGAGCAGCACGACCGGGGACGGCGCCCAGCGCCCGTCCCCACGCATCCTGGTGGTCGGCAACGCCAACGTCGACGTGTTGATGGGCGACGTGGCGCCGTGGCCCCTGCCCGGCAGCGAGGTCGTGATCGACCGCTACGAGTGGCGCGTCGGCGGCGCGGCCGGCAACACGGGCCTCGCGCTGGCGGCGCTCGGCGTGCGCGACGGCGTCGACTCCGACGTCATCGCCGGGGTGGGCGACGACTTCCTCGGCAACTGGCTGGAGGGCGCCATGGCCGGCGCGGCGCGCCTGACGCGCGCGCCGCACGCCACGGCGTTGACCGTCGGGCTCACCCACCCCGACGGTCAACGCACCTTCGTCTCCTACCTCGGGCACCTCGTGACCCTGCCCGCCGCGCGCATCGACGCGGCCCTCGCCGCCGCCAGGCCAGGCGACCTGCTACTCCTATGCGGCTACTTCCTGTTGCCGGAACTTCGCCGCGCCGCGCCCGCCCTCCTGCGGCGCGCCCGCGACCGCGGCGTCGTCGCCATGATCGACACGGGTTGGCCCGACGACGGTTGGACCGACGCGGTGCGCGCCGAGGTCGCGGCGCTGCTGCCGCTACTGGGCGCGTTCCTCCCGAACCGCGAGGAGGCGCTCGGCCTCACGGGCTGCCGGCAGGACGGCGACGTCGAGGTGGCCGTGGCCGAGCTGCGGCGCCTCGGTGCCGAGCGGGTGGTCGTCAAGCTCGGCGCCGACGGCGCCCTGCTCGTGACGGAGGCCGAACGGGCCGTGCAGGCGTCGCCCAACGTGGCGGTGCAGGACACGGTCGGCGCCGGCGACACCTTCAACGCCGGCCTCCTCGCCGGGCTCGCGCGCGGCATGAGCTGGACCGAGGCCCTCGCGCCGGCCGTCAACGCTGCCGCCCTGGCCATCGCCAGCCAGCCGCGCCACTACCCCTCCTGGGAGGAGACCCTGAGCGCCTCGCGCCAGCCGCTCTCCGTGACCAAGTAGCCGACCCGCACGTCGTGCGGTAGCCGCGGGAGCTCCGGCAGCACCAGCGCGTCGACGGTCACGCCCACCAGGGTGGCGCCCTCGCGCGCCAGCGGCAGGAGGCGGTCGTAGTACCCCTTGCCGTAACCCAGGCGCGCGCCCGCCACGTCGAAGGCCAAGCCCGGCACGAGGAACAGGTCCACGGCCGCCGGCTCGACCTCGGGCAGGGCGGCGCCGGGCTCCAACTGACCGAAGCGGTGCCGCTCCCACGCGGCGCTCGCGGCGAACCCCGCCGCGGGAGCCGCGTGGAGCGTCAGGTGCGGCGCGGGCCGGGCGTGAACGCGGGGGAACGCGAAGCGCTTGCCGGCGTCGGCCAGGAGCGGCGCCAGGTCGACCTCCGAACCGAACGCCACGTACGACGCGACCAGGTGCGCCCGCCGGTAGGGGGCGAGGTCGCGCACCGCCGCCACCACGCGCGCGTTCAGGGCCGGGCCGCGCGCCGCCATCTCCGCCGCGCGGACCTCGGTCGCCCAGGCGCGGCACGCCGCTTTGAGGTCGGAGGGCATCTGCTGCCGAGTGTAGCGTCGAGCGCGCGTCGCGGGGGCGCCCACCCCCACTCCGTCGGTGGTCGATACTTGGATCATGCCCAAGACCCTCACCAGCACCGTGCATCACCTCGTCGACCTACGCTTCGTGGGCGAGACCCCCGAAGGCCAGCGCGTGATGATCGACAACGAGAGGCGCGCGCGCACCGGCATGAGCCCCATGCAACTCCTGCTCAACGCCACCGCCGCCTGCGCCGCCATGGACGTGGTGGTGATGCTCGGCAAGCGCAAGCTGACCGTCAACGCCTACCGCGTCGAGATCACGGGCGAACGCCCCGACGCCAACCCGGCGCCCTTCGAGCGCCTGAAGGCCAGGCACGTCTTCAACGTCCCGGGCCTCGACCGGCCCACGGCGGAGCGCTTCGTTCAGCTCGCCACCGAGAAGTACTGCTCGGTCGGCCTCAGCCTGAAGGCGAGCATCGATTACGAGGTCGAGTTGGAGCAGGCGGAGGGCTGAGCGCCCGCTCGACTCAGGCCTGCAACGGGCCGCGGCCCGGCTCGGGGTCCGGCCC
>JACFNR010000008.1:30280-40835 GCA_019454765.1 Trueperaceae bacterium
GCGCCCGCTCGACTCAGGCCTGCAACGGGCCGCGGCCCGGCTCGGGGTCCGGCCCCGACGCTCCCGCCAGGGCGGCGGAGAACCCCGTCTGCAGGCCCATGAGGTAAGAGAGCTTGATCATGAAGACGAGCGTGTCGGCGTCGTGGGCGGCAACCAGGTCCCCGATGAACTCGGTCGTGCCGTCCGGCAGCGCCACCGCGTCGATCTGGGCCGAGTGGCGCTCACGCATGTCCTTCAGGAAGCGTTCGATGAGCTCCTTGTTCACCTGAGGGGCGCCCCGTTCACGTGTTCGCCCGGCGCGGCTGCGAACTCTTCGAGCTCCGCCGGGTCGGCGAGCAACTCATCGAGCCACGCCAGCACCGCCTCGGCGGTGGCCAGGTTGGTGGCCAACGGCACGGCGTGAACGTCGCAGATGCGCAGCAGCGCGGAGATGTCGGGCTCGTGCGGCTGCGCCGTCAGGGGGTCGCGGAAGAAGATGACGGCCAGCACGCGCTCCTCGGTGATCCGCGCCCCCACCTGGAGGTCACCCCCCATCGGGCCCGACGCCATCAGCTCGATGGGGAGCCCCGTGCGCTCGTGCAGAACGCGGCCGGTGGTGCCGGTGGCGATGAGGGGGAAGCGCGACAGGGTGCCGGCGTGGTCGGCGACGAAGGCCGCCAGGTCGGCCTTCTTCCGGTCGTGTGCGATCAGGGCCACGGACTTCATCCTCCCAGTCTAGTTCCTGAGGCCACGGGCGGCGCTTCGTGTGAGGCCGCGAGCGGCGCGGGCGCCTTGGCGCTTAGCATTGAGGGTGATGGAACTGGCGATCGTGGCAGCGGCCGCGCTGGGAGTGGTGGCCATCGTCAGCACCAGGCTCGGACAACGTTTCGGCGTGCCCGCCCTGGTGCTGTTCGTTGGCGTCGGCATGCTGGCGGGCACGGGCGGGCCGATAGGCATCGAGTTCTCGAACTTCGAGGTCAGTTACTACGTGGGCGTGGTGGCGCTCGCCATCATCCTGTTCTACGGCGGTCTCGATACCCGCATGCGCATCTTCCGCGCCGCCATCGTGCCGGCCTCGGCCCTCGCCACGCTCGGCACGCTCCTGACGATGCTGTTCATCGGCCTGGCGGCCCACGCGCTCACCGACCTCGACTGGCTGACCAGCATGCTTCTCGGCGCCGTCATGTCGAGCACCGACGCCGCCGCCGTGTTCAGCTCCCTGCGCGGCCGCGGCCTGCCCAAGCGCCTGCGCGGGACGCTCGAGACGGAGTCGGGCACGAACGACCCCATGGCGGTCCTCCTCACCCTCTCGCTCGTTCAGGCCATCGACGGCGACCACAAGGTCGACTACCTGGCGATGGCGGGGTCCGTCGTGCTGGAGCTCGTGCTCGGCGCCGCCCTTGGCCTGGCGTTCGGGTGGCTGCTCAAGCTGTTGATAAACCGCGTCGAGCTCGTCAACGTCGGGCTCTACCCCGTGCTCGCCCTCGCCGGCGGCCTGCTGGCGTTCGGCGCCACGGCGCTGCTCGACGGCAACGGGTACCTCGCCATCTACCTGGTGGGGCTGATGCTCGGCAACGGTTACCTCGTGCAGCGCGTGGCCATCGTCAACTTCATGAACGGTGCGGCCTGGGCGGCGCAACTGATCATGTTCCTGTTGATGGGGCTGCTCGTGGTCCCGAGCCGCCTCTGGCCGGTGCTCGGGACGGCGCTCCTCGTCACCGCCGCCACCATGCTGCTGGCGCGGCCCCTCGCCGTCGTCATCACGCTGGCGCTGCTGCGCTGGGCGTCGCGCGGGCGGTACCGCTTCAGGCCGCGCGAACAGGTGCTCCTCACCTGGGCCGGGTTGAAGGGCGCCGTGCCCATCATCCTGGCGATGGTGCCGCTCATGAACCGGGTCGACGGCGCAGACGTGATCTTCGACGTGGTGGTGGTGGTCGTGATCGTCGGCACGCTGCTGCAGGGGTTCACCCTGTCGCCGCTCGCCCGCCGGCTGGGCCTGGCGAAGGCGGAGCCGCCGCCCCCCAAGCTGCGGCTCGAGCTCGGGGGCGAGGCCCCGAAGGGTGCCGCCGTGCTGGCGGTGTTCATCGGCCCGGACAACCGCGCCGTGGGGAAGCGCATCGTCGAGCTGTCGTTGCCGCGCGAGGTGGTCATCGCGGCCGTGTTGCGCGGCGGCAAGCTGGTGACGCCGAGGGGTCAGACGGTGATCGAGGCCGGCGACCACGTCTACCTGATAGGCGCCAACCTCAGGGAAGACAGCACGCCGGCCGCGTTCGGGCGCAAGCCGCGCGCTTCGACGCGCGCCGCTACGTCAACGCCGAAGGCACCGTCCTGTCGGGCACCGTGAAGGTCACGAGCGTCCCCGGCCGCGCCTGCGCCAGGGCCGCCAGGTCGCGGCGGTCCACCACGCCGGCCACCGCGTAGCCGCCCGTGCGGCCGCGGTCGGCGAGGAGGACGAGCGGGCGGCCGTCTGGCGGGAGCTGCACCGCGCCGCCCGGCGTGCCGGTCGACGGCAAAGACGGCGGTGGGGCCGGGTCGGCGGCGCCGGCGATCGGCTCCAGCCGCACCCCCATGCGGCTCCGTTCGGCCACGGCGAAGGTGCGCGCCTGCAGCGCCGCGAAGGCGGCCCCCAGGTGCAGCGGCCCGGGATGGAGGCGCAGGCTCAGGCGCGCGGGGTAGTGGCCGAGCGGCGGGAGGGACCCGGCGACCCGGCCGGGCCGCGGCGGCGCGGCGTTGGCAAGGACGTCGCCCGGCCGCAACCACCGCCCGAACCCGCCAACGTGACCCCGCGTGTCGGTGCTGCCGCTCACCGCCAACGCCTCGTGACCCACCGGCCCGCCGAGGGGCGCCAGCCCGCCGCTCACGGCCAGGAGCGGCACCCCGGCGAGCGCGGCGCCCGCGTCCGGGGGGCGGAGCTCCAACGTGGCGCCGCGGCGCCACGCGAACGGCCTGCCCGGCTCGAGCGGCGCGCCGTCGAGCGCCGCGCGCGCCGCCCCGCCGTAGGCGGCGACGACGTCGGCCTCCGCCCGCAGGGCGGCGTGCGGCACGGTCAGCTCCAGGGCCGGGGCCGTCAGGGGTGCCCCGACGGCGGCCGCCAACGCCCTGAACAGGCGTTGGTCGAGCGCTCCCGCCTCCGCCAGCCCGAAGTGACCCACGCCGCGGCGCGGGGCGCCCTGCAGCGAGGCGGAGGACGGCCACACCTCGAGGACGGTGAGGAGCGGCTCGAGCTGCACGGGCGCGCCAGGGTGCCCGCGGGACTCCGGCGCCGCGCCGCCCCGCTGCGGCCGGATCGGGGCCGGCACGAACCTCACCTCGTCGCCCGCGCGGAGGGTGGTGGGTTCGGCGAGCTCGGGGTCGAACAGGCGGAACGGCGTCGTTCCGAGCAGCCACCAGCCGCCCGGGCCCGCCGTCGGGTAGATGCCCGCCTGGCCCTGCGCGATGGCGACGGCGCCCGCCGGGACGTCGGGACGGGGGCGCGCGCGGCGCGGCGTCGTGAGGCGCGAGTCGGCGCCGTGCAGGTACGGGAAGCCGGGGGTGAAGCCGAGGTAGGCCACGGAGTAGGTGGGCGCGGCGTGGCGGGCGACGATCTCGTCCCACGAGAGCGCCAGGCGATCGCACAACTCCGAGACGTCGGCGCGGTCGCCGTACGCAACGCTCACCTCGAAGCGCCGCGGCTCGGGGGGCGCGACCGCCTCGGCGCCTGCGACGGCGTGGGCGAGGCGCTCGTCGTCGAGCAGGTAGCGCCCCTCGACGAGGACGTCGGCGTGGCCGGGCACCACGTCGTAGACGCCCGCCGGCAGGACGGAACGCAGCGCGTGCGCCAACGCCCCCAGGCGGCGGGACAGCTCCGCCGACGGCGGTTCGTCGAACGTCAGGTACCGCGCGTAGGGGCCGGCGTGGACGAGCCTCAAGGGTGAGCACCGCTCACGGCGCACCGCTCACGGCGCGGGGCTCGTGACCGCGACGCCCGCGGCCTCGAGCCCCGCGCGGACGCGGCGCGCCAGCTCGGCGGCCCCCGGCGTGTCTGAGTGGAGGCAGACCGTGTCGACCGCGAGGCGCAACCTCGCCCCGTCGAGGGTGGCGAACTCCTCGCCCCGCGCGAGGGCGAGCGCCTGCTCGAGCGCCGCCTCCGGATCCGTCAAGACCGCCCCTGGGCGGTGGCGGGGCGCCAACAGGCCGTCGTCGCGGTAGGCGCGGTCCGCGAACCCCTCGCGAAGTAGCGGCCGGCCGCGCGCGGCGAGCGCGTGGGCCGCCACCGAGCCGGCCGGCAGCACCAGCCGCAGCTCCGGGTCGAGCCGCACCAGGCTCTCGGCGAGAGCGAGCGCCAGCGCCGGGTCGAGCGCCACCGCCTCGTACATGGCGCCGTGCGGCTTGACGTGCGCCACGCGCGTGCCCTCCAGGCGCGCAACGGCCTGCAGGGCGCCCACCTGGTACACGACGTCGTCCACCACCCGCTCGGGCGGCAGCGCCATGGGGACGCGCCCGAAGCCCCGCAGGTCGGGGTAGGCCGGGTGCGCCCCCACCACCACGCCGGCCGCCACGCAGGCGGCGGTCGTGCGGCGCATGATGCTCGGGTCGCCGGCGTGGAAACCGCAGGCGACGTTGGCGGACGTGACGGCCGTCAGCAGGCGCCGCTCGTCCTCCGGCCGCCACCAGGCGCCGTACCCCTCGCCGAGGTCGGCGTTGAGGTCGATGGTCACGGCAGCATGCTACCGCCCCCCGGCGGCGGGACCGCCGAGGGCGGCTCGCTGGGGGCGCCTCGCCGAGCGCGCCTCGCCGAGCGCGCCTCGCTGGGGCGTCTCGCTGGGGGCGCCTACTCGTCCCACCGTGCAAGGTAGAGGAGCGCCGCCGACGACCACGCCTGCGGGCGGCAGGCCACGGGGTACGGCACGGGTGGCGCCGCGCTTCGCGGGTAGCCCGCCACGAGCTCCGGCGGCCTCAGGTCGGGCTGTAGGGCGGCGGGGTCGAGGAGCGCGGCCCGGGTCGCCCGCATGGAAACCGCAGGCGACGTTATCGGACGTGACGCATGAAAGGGGCCGCCGGAGCGCGCGTGGGAGGGTCGCGGCCGGACCCTCGCCGCGTACGCTTGACAAGACTTCGGGCCTAGGTGTACTCTTACTTTTGCCGCTCGAAAGACCGGCGAGAACATTGACAGGCGAATAGAAGGCAAGACATCAGGGCTCGGACGAGCACTTGGTCCCGTTAGGGACGCAAGAACGTACGAGCCGCGAATCGGGTTTTTTCGAAAACTTGAATCGCGTGTCTGCTCATACACATCAAACGAAAAGAAATGGGTCAAGTTACTAAGGGCACACGGTGGATGCCTTGGCAGTCGAACCGATGAAGGACGTGGCTACCTGCGATAAGCCTCGGGAAGCTGGAAGCAAGCGTAGATCCGAGGATCTCCGAATGGGGAAACCCAGTGGGGCGAACCCCCACTACCCTTGACTGAATACATAGGTCATGTGGAGGGAACCCAGGGAACTGAAACATCTAAGTACCTGGAGGAAAATAAAGAAACCTCGATTCCCCCAGTAGCGGCGAGCGAAAAGGGAACAGCCTAAACCGACTCCTACGGGAGCCGGGGTCGTAGGACCGGCAACATGGACTCGAGCGTATAGCGGAAGCGCACTGGAAAGGCGCGCCATAGCGGGTGATAGCCCCGTACGCGAAATGCGCGGAAGCCTAGCCGGCACCTGAGTAGCGCGAGTCACGTGGAACCTCGCGTGAATCCACGGGGACCACCCCGTAAGGCTAAATATTCCGACTGACCGATAGCGAACAAGTACCGTGAGGGAAAGGTGAAAAGCACCCCGTGAGGGGAGTGAAATAGTACCTGAAACCGTGTGCTTACAAGCAGTCACAGCCCTATGCGTACCTTCGGGTACGAACGGGTAGTGGCGTGCCTCTTGAAGCATGATCCTGCGACTTACTGGTAGTGCCGAGTTTAAGCCGATAGGCGGAGGCGTAGCGAAAGCGAGTCTGAACAGGGCGTTCAGGCGCTATCAGTAGACCCGAAACCGGATGAGCTAGCCATGGCCAGGTTGAAGCTTCCGTAAAAGGAAGTGGAGGACCGAACCCGTTGAGGTTTAAAACTCTTGGGATGAGCTGTGGTTAGGAGTGAAAAGCTAACCGAATCCGGAGATAGCTGGTTCTCCCCGAAATAGTTTTAGGACTAGCCTCGGGGGTTCACCGATGGTTGTAAAGCACTGATTGGGCTAGGGGGCTCACCAGCTTACCAAACCCTGTCAAACTCTGAAGGCCGTCGGTTCATACCCCGGGAGTCAGTCTGCGTGAGCTAACTTTCGCAGACAAGAGGGAAACAACCCAGAACGCCAGTTAAGGTCCCCAAGTCATGGCTAAGTGGTAAAGGATGTGGAGACGCTAGAACAGCTAGGAGGTTGGCTTAGAAGCAGCCATTCCTTTAAAGAGTGCGTAATAGCTCACTAGTCGAGCGTCTCTGCGCCGAAGATGATCGGGGCTAAGCCATGCACCGAAACTGCGTCAGTGCAACTAAGTTGCGCTGGGTAGGGGAGCGTTCCGTAAGCCGTTGAAGCGGTACCGCAAGGAGCCGTGGAGGTATCGGAAGTGCGAATGCAGGAATTAGTAACGATAAGAAGGGTGAGAATCCCTTCCGCCGAAAGCCTAAGGGTTCCTGAGCAAGGGTCGTCCTCTCAGGGTTAGGCGGGACCTAAGGCGAGGCCGAAAGGCGTAGTCGATGGACAGCAGGTCAACATTCCTGCCCCGCCGTCGTGGAGTGATGGGGTGACGCATTAGGATAGGCCATCCGGAGCTATGGCTATGCCCGGCGGCGTGCGAAGTCTGGAGGGACAGGAAAATCCGCCCTCCGCGTAGATGACGTACGTCGGGAAGGTCCTACGGGACTGATAACTGGTTGAATCCACGGTGCCAAGAAAAACCTCTAAACGTTGAAGCGATGGCGCCCGTACCAAAACCGACACAGGTAGGCGAGTGTAAGAGCACTAAGGCGCGCGAGAGAACCCTGGTTAAGGAACTCTGCAAAATAGCCCCGTAACTTCGGGAGAAGGGGTCCCACGTGTAAGGTTGTCAGTGATGATCGCCTGAGGTGGGCGCAGTGAATTGGCTCTAGCGACTGTTTACCACAATCACAGCACTCTGCTAACCCTTATAGGGGATGTATAGGGTGTGACACCTGCCCGGTGCTGGAAGGTCAACGGGAGGCGTGAAAGCGCTGAACTGAAGCCCCAGTGAACGGCGGCCGTAACTATAACGGTCCTAAGGTTAACTTAACGCTAGCTTTAGTAAAACCAAACTATATGCGGGAAACTCCTCAAAAGCCGCGCGGTACTAGTGGGTCCGAGGACGCCACAGTAACAATCCGCCGGATACGTGGACAATCCGCAGGGAAGGCTTGGAGTGTCCTTCACGCCAAGAACCCTCAGAGACTATACGTTTGGGGTCGACTCCCCCGGACGAGACGCATGAAACTCGAAGCTCAATGGATAGCCGGCTTCGTCGATGGCGAAGGCTGTTTTCACGTCGGGATAGCCAAGCACGACGAGATGACGATGGGAGTGCAAGTGCTCCCGGAGTTCACGGTCGTCCAACACGAGCGGGACGCCCAACTGCTGCACGCCCTGAAGGCGTACTTCGGTTGCGGAGTGGTGCGACGGAATCACGGAGACCGGCTTGCGTATCGCGTTCGCGATCGCAAATGCCTCCGCGAAGTGATCCTTCCGTTCTTCATGAAACACCAGTTGAAGACAACCAAGAACATCGAGTTCTTGAAGTTCAGACGGGTGATTCTGGCGATGGAAGACGGGATGCACCTAACGCAAGAGGGCCTCGAGGAGATCAAGCGTATCGCCGAGGGCATGAACCGCGGTCGACCAAGATAGAGTCCGGCCCTCCTGGAAACAGGACGGGGGAATTCCGAGCGAAATTCCTTGTCAGGTAAGTTCTGACCTGCACGAATGGTGTAACGACTGGAGCGCTGTCTCAACCAGGGACTCGGTGAAATTGAATTGGCTGTATAGATGCGGCCTACCCGCAGCAGGACGAAAAGACCCCGTGGAGCTTTACTACAGCTTGATGTTGATGCTTGGACTGTTCTGTGTAGGATAGGTGGGAGACTGTGAAGCCGGGCCGCTAGGCTCGGTGGAGTCAACGGTGAAATACCACCCTGAATGGTTCGATCGTCTAACCTGCACCCGTTATCCGGGTGGGGAACAGCGTTAGGTGGGTAGTTTGACTGGGGCGGTCGCCTCCTAAATCGTAACGGAGGCGCGCAAAGGTTCCCTCAGCACGGTCGGAAATCGTGCGTAGAGCGCAAGGGTATAAGGGAGCTTGACTGCGAGACGTACATGTCGAGCAGGCACGAAAGTGGGCCCTAGTGAACCGGTGGTACCTTGTGGAAGGGCCATCGATCAACGGATAAAAGTTACCCCGGGGATAACAGGCTGATACCGCCCGAGAGTTCACATCGGCGGCGGTGTTTGGCACCTCGATGTCGGCTCGTCATATCCTGGGGCTGGAGAAGGTCCCAAGGGTCCGGCTGTTCGCCGGTTAAAATGGCACGCGAGCTGGGTTCAGAACGTCGTGAGACAGTTCGGTCTCTATCCGCTGTGGGCGTAGGAAAGTTGAGGAGAGCTGCTCCTAGTACGAGAGGACCGGAGTGGACGCACCTCTAGTGTCTTAGCTGTCGTACCAGCGGCACATGCTAAGTAGCTACGTGCGGAACGGATAAGCGCTGAAAGCATCTAAGCGCGAAGCCGACTCCAAGATGAGCTTTCCCATCCCGTAAGGGAGTAAGACCCCCGGAAGACCACCGGGTTGATAGGCTGGGAGTGTAAGTGCGGCAACGTACTTAGCTGACCAGTACTAATCGGTCGAGGACTTGACCATTTCTCGGACTTTTCCGAGAGAGACACCTGATCTTGCCTTCTATAGCCTGTCCATATCTTTCCTCTTCGTGCTCTTGGCGTCGTGGACCCACCCGAACCCATTCCGAACTCGGAAGTTAAGCACGACAGCGCCGATGGTAGTTGGGGGGCAGCCCCCTGCAAGAGTAGGTCAGTGCGAGGAGGTTATCTAGGCAAGGACGGTCTGAGGCCACGCGCCTCAGACCGCTCCGTATCCGCTCCCTAAGCGGGAGTAGCTCAGCTGGTAGAGCACTACCTTGCCAAGGTAGATGTCGCGGGTTCGAATCCCGTCTCCCGCTCCACACCAACGCGCCCGTCCGGGCCGGCCCCGCGCCGACCGGACGGGCGGTTCGGTTACGTGCCCCGACATGTGCCGCCGACCTTGAGGCAGCCCCGGGCGCCGGGCTTGAGGCTCTCACGCTGTGAACCTGCTTCGGGTTTGGGTTCCAAGTGGCTCAGGATGGCTACGCTCTTGCGGGCGTGCCGCTCAGCTATCTGCTGGTTGCGGGAGAGGCTCAGTCTGGCGTTCGACCGCGGGTGGGCACACGATGGGCGTAGTAACGCGGTCAGGGCCTTGTTGATATCCACAATCGGAGTGGCGACGCTCGGCCTCATGCTCGCCGAATCAAGGACCTACCCCCTCGGTCTGCGGGTAGCCGGCCTTGCGCTTGGACACCTCGACGCCTCCGTCCCGATTCTAGGGTAAAGCCTCGCGCTAGGACCGAGCCAGGCCCCGCCACCTTAGAAACGGTGTCACGAAACGCGAACCCGGGCTGGTTTGCGAGACATAGATTACGGGACCGCTATTGGAACACTCGGGGGCCCCGGGAATGCCGTGCCGGCGCTCCGTCGCCCGGGTGCGTGAAGAACGACCGGTTGCCGGTGGGGCCGGGCACCAACTGCCATCGATGATCCAACGAGCAATCTAGAGTGGTTGCAGAAGTGTCAAGTATATTTTGATGTTTGTGTAAACTAGAGTTGATGACCACCAAGCCCGATCCGCGCACGGAACTCTATGCCATCGCGGAGCGCCAGGCTGGTTACTTCACCGCATCCCAGGCCCTCGAGGCCGGCTACAGCCGCGCCTCCCAGCATTACCAGCATAAGGCAGGGAACTGGCGGCGCGAAGGCCACGGCATCTACCGCCTCGAGCGCTTCCCCCACACGCCGGACGAGCACTACGTACTGCTCATGCTCTGGAGCCGAGACCGCGCCGGCACCATCCAGGCCGCCGTTTCCCACGAGACAGCCCTGCAGGCCTATGAACTGAGCGACGTCATGCCCGCCAGCATCCACCTCACCGTCCCCAAAGGCTTCAGGAAGCAACCACCCGCCGGGGTCCAGCTGCACCGCCAGGACCTGCCGGCGTCCGACATGACCGAACGTGCCGGGTACAGGATCACCACGCCCCTACGCACCCTGCTCGACGCAGCCGCTTCCACCCTCAGCGCGGAACACCTGGCGACCGCGGTGCAAGCCGCCCTCAACCAGGGCCTAGTCCGCAAGCGACTGCTGGAAGCAGCGATCGAGAACTCCCCCGATAACGTCAAGGCCCGATTCGCACGTCTCGGGCTCCCATGATCTACCGCACCGCCAGCGACTTCCGCCGGGCGCTCGAAGACCGCCTAACCACTCAGGCGCGAGCCGAGCACCGGGTGGATCCCAACCGGCTGCGC